>NZ_JAKLSP010000026.1:0-103758 GCF_022014505.1 Pseudomonas sp. PGPR40
TGCCAACTTGACCATGACACTGGCCGGTGCCTTTTTTTCAAACCGCGCTAGAACTTCTGCCCACATCGTTTTCGTCACCCTGACTGGAGTTTTGGGGGAGTTTAAACGAAGACCTTGAAAGGGCTGGTTTTAAAGGTGACCCACAAGGGTGAAATCACCTACTACGAACTCATCCCCAGTGCCGGCATCATTCGTCCACGAACCGGATTGAGGCTCTCGATAATCGACGGCGTTCGCACCGAATTCCCACTGCATGCTTCGATCCCCGGACAAACCTATGATCCTGAGCGCAATATCAGCACTACGCTCCTGCTTGACTGGACCGCTCATTCAAAGGGCAATGCGCCCGAAAAACGGGTGTCCCACATAGGATTTCTCGATGTGGTGGGACATATGCCGGCCGCTGTACTACCCGGCCCCACCGGCAGTGAAGTAACAGCACTGACATCCCGATTGAATGCCGTGGCCCACTACATTGCATCGAACTTTCTCTACGTCGATGAACAGCAATTGCGTGTCCAGGCTCGCGGGATGACGGAATTCGACATCATCAGAGCCGAAAGTGAGCGACGGCGAGAAGCGTTCGTAGCGCTTGTCAAAGGATTCGTACCTTTCTGGGGCAGCATTGAAGATCTTATGTCGGACGGTACCACGAGCAAAATCCTCGGAGGGGTCGGCCTCCTGTTTGATCTGGCCTCGTTTCTCTGCCCTATTGGAAAATTCATATCGGGTTCGGTGCGTTTGATCAGGCTCGCAGCAGGGTCATCACGCATGGCCGCTAAAGCAAGCCTGCCGTCTTTTTCAACGTTGGCCGGCAGACTCCTGACCACTTCGCTGACAAACCTCAACCCGCTGGACGGCATTCCGTCGCTGCTGAAGATATTGGGAAGCGGCGCCAGGAACGGGCTGCTCACAGTTGGTCGAATAAGTCTTGGCGGCATCAAGAAACTGACAGGACATGCCGACAGCTACCGCCTGGTCCACAATATGCCCCAGGCAATCGACCCCGGACGCTGGAGACCGCTGGCAAACAGTGATCAACTGGCGACAATCAACGGGGTTGATGACGTACTCATGCGCAATACCGGCCCGACGGGTTCGAAACGATTCCATCTCGTCGACCCGGCAACGTCCTTGCCCTATGGCCCGCGTCTGCGCAATAACCACCGAAACCTTGTGCAGGGCCGATCAACCTTCAACACCCTGCCCTTTACCGAATCCCATGTGCTGGCAGAACTTCCGGAACACGCCCACGTCCGCGAAATACTTGAGGTTGATGGTCGCACCACGCTGTTGGTTGATGACATCCCCTATCGGCTGGAGGGCAATCAACTGCGCCGCGCCGACCTGATCGACGATCCGTCGCTGTTCAAAACCTTACCTTGCCGGGTACGGCGCATGCCGGGTTCCGACGTATGCAAAACCAGTTATGTCACCTCTGATCCGGCACCGACGCCGGCCATCGGCAGTTTCGACGAAAACAAAGGCTGGGCGCCGTGGTTCGGAGACAGTATCTATACGCCGGCCACTGCGGATCGGGCGATGCTGCTTAAAACCCTCAAGAAAAAAAGCCGGCTCTCGGCTACGGTGGAGTTCCAAAAAGGGATTTATGGAAGGATCAAGGTGAGTATTCCCTACGGGAAGCAGAATCAATTTGATACCTTTCAGGCCGGTGCCACCATCATTCCGGCGATAGACGATTCAAAGCGCTATGTGTTCACCCGGCTGGATGCTGGAGCTTTTTACGTCGCCGAACTGGCACAAGGTCAGAGCATAAGAGACACACTGAATTTCAAGAAAGCTTCCACATTGCCGGAAGATCTCAAGGCAGAATTGCTGACTGTCTATACCGGATCGTTGAATGCCAACAATGTGGCAAGGATTCACGGTACGGAAGCGGTAGACCGTGCGTTGAAAACGATGGACGAAATTGCCATTCCAATTGGCGGCCATGTGAACCCGCCCGATACGCTCAAGCTGCTCAAGGTCGATACCAGTCCAGGCGAAGCAGTGCTATTCGATAACTGGACCCGAATGATTGTCACCCAGCTGCCGAAAGGTGCGACAAGTTGGTCGCGCAGCAAGGTCGCATCAGAAGCCTTCCGTCAAAGAACAGTGGGAATTTTCGATACATTGTTCCTTGAGCCGAGCATCGTACTGAACAATGCCGACAGTGCATTGAGGATCGACAGCACGATGAAAAAGCTTCACAACCTTATCCCTCGTCACCAGCGCCCCTTCAATGCTAGAAACATCGCCTACGCCGAAGTAGTCACCGCCACCGGGAAACGGGAGGTTTATGTAAGTGTTTCGGGAGCGCAGGGGGCGACTGGGCATCTGCCTTTGTTCAAAAATAACTTCGGTGCAGATAAGGTCGAGGTAGGCCAGACGACCTACTTCAATGTTGATTTGAACGAAAGTTTTCCCAAGACATCACTCCTTGTGTCTGATGAAGGCAAATTAATCGCTGTGCCGATGACAATAAAGGATATTGAAAGCTATAGCCCGGCACTGACTCGCAAGCCCACGTCACTGGACAGCGAAAGCAAGTTGATCAGCGTGATTCGCGACAAATACTCCGATCCCGGATCGATCGAGTCGGTTAACGTCGCCACTACCATGCCGCCCTGCGAGTCCTGTTCGGTTGTTATCAAGGAATTCGGTTTCGACGGCGGTGTCGATGCGATGAACGTCCTATGGCACTGATCTAATGCTGCTGCAAATGCCCATAAAGCCTGGCATACAACCCACCATCAGCAATCAACTGCTGATGGTCGCCATCCTCGGCAACTTGCCCACCATCGAACACCAGCACCCGGTCGGCCTGCTTCACGGCCGATAACCGGTGCGCAATGATCAGTGTGGTGCGGTGGCTCAAGAATCGCGCCAGTGCCTGGTGCAGGTTGTATTCGGTGGCCGCGTCCAGGGCGGATGTGGCCTCGTCGAGGATCACCACTTTGGGCTCGGCCAGCACCATCCGCGCAATCGCCAGGCGCTGGCGCTGCCCGCCGGATAAACGTACGCCGGATCGCCCGACGATACTGTCCAGGCCGTTGGGCATTTCACGCACCGTGTTGTGCAGCTGAGCGATTTCCAATGCCTGCCAGCAGGCTTCGTCGCTGCGTTCGCGGCCCATGGTCAGGTTGGCGCGCACGGTGTCGTTGAACAGCGCGGGATGTTGCAAGACCACGGCGACATTTTCGCGCACGGTTTCCAGGCCGATCTCTTGCTGAGTCGAACCGCCAAAACGGATGGTGCCGGCCAGGGGCGTGTACAAGCCCAGCAGCAACTGCACCAAGGTGCTTTTGCCACCGCCACTGGCGCCGACTATCGCGACTTTTTCACCGGGGGCAATCGACAGGTTCATCTGGTTCAGCACCAACTCGTCGCCGTAGCCGAAACTCAGCCCCTGCACTTCGATGCCCACTGTGTCGCGCCCCTGGAACGGGTCGACACTGCCGGTGTATTGCGGCTCATCGGCGCGGGCCAGCAATTCGTTGATTCGCGACAGTGCACCGCCAGCGGCGTAAAAGGCGTATTGCAGGTTGAGCAGTTGTTCCACCGGACCGATCATGAACCACAGGTAGCTGAACACGGCCAGCATCTGGCCGATGGACAGGTCGGAAAACAGCACGGTGAGCATGGCCGCGGCGCGGAAAATATCGATGCCGAACTGGAACAGCAAACCACTGGCACGGTTCGATGCATCGGTTTTCCACTGTGAGCTCACCGCGTAATCGCGCACTTCACGCGCTCGCTGGCCAAGCCGCCCGAGGAAAAAGCCCTGACGGTTACCGGCGCGCACTTCCTGGATCGCATCCAGGGTTTCGGTCAAGGCCTGGGTGAAGCGCGAGGTGCTGTCGTTCTCGAGTTTCTTCAGATGCTTGACCCGCTTGCCCAACTGCACCGTGGCGTAGATCACCAGCGGATTGAACAGCAGGATCAGCAGCGCGAGTTGCCAGTGCATCCACATCAGGATGGAAGCGGTGCCCACCAGCGTCAGCATGGCCACGAGGAAACGGCTGAGGGTTTCGCCGACGAATTTGTCCAGCGTGTCGAGGTCGGTGACCAAGTGGGTGGTCACCGTGCCGCTGCCCAGGCTTTCGTATTCGCCCAGCGAAATACATTTGAGCCGCTCGATCAGCCGCACCCGAATCCGATACACGATGTCCTTGGCCAGCGCCGCAAACAATTTTGCCTGCACCACGTTGAACAACAGCGCGGCGCAACGCAGCGCCAGGGTCACCAGCAGCATCAGACCAATGTAACCCGCAGCTTTCTGCCAGACATCGGGCAGTGCGTGGTTCATGATTTTCAGCGCGGTGTCACCGTGGCCCAGCAGTACTTCGTCCACCAGCAACGGCAACAGCAAGGGAATCGGCACGCTGCACAGTGTCGCCAACACGGCGACGCCGTTGGCGATCCACAGGGATTTTTTATGGTGAAGGGCCAGTCGGCGGATTTCCGCCCAGCTCAGACGGTCGACAGGTGCAGCGGCTGAAACATCGTCGCGCAGGTCATGCACAGGCAGCGCGCTCCAGCCAGCGGCCGAGCAACGGTGACAACACACTCAAAGGTTGATACCCATTGGTCAGCAACGCCAATTGACCATTACGCTCTGCCAGCAAGGTCGGGAAACCGGCAATGCCCAGGTCCTGGACCCAGGTAAAATCGGCAGCGGTCGCGGCGTGCATATCGGCACGGTCAAACGCGGCGGCGAACTCGATGCGCGGCACACCGGCTTGCTCCGCCAGTTCCACCAATACGCTGGCGTGGGTGACATCGCGACCCTCGGCGTAGAACGCCTGCTGGATCAATCCAAGCAATTTCCACGCGCAATCCGGCGCCAGGCTGCGCGCCGTCACCAGTGCCCGACACGCAGGCTCGGTGTCGTAGACAAACCCGTCGGGCAACGCGCCTTCGAACTTGAACGGTTGGCCGGTGGCCTCGGTGACCGCCTGCCAATGCTCAAGGATGTAGCGCCGGGTAGTCGGTTCCAGCGCTGAGCCGCTGCCGGTACGCAAACCGCCGACGACCAGATGCACGTCCACTCCCGCTGCCTGCGCCTGCTCGACCAGCGCCTTGGCCACTGGGGCAAAACCCCAGCACCAGGAACACATCGGATCCATCACATAGAGCAGGCGACGTGCAGACATGGTTCAAGCCTCGGAAGGGGTTTGCTTGTAGTTGTAACCGATCGGGTGCGGCAGGTTGCGCGCCTTGGCCAGTTCGATCTGCTTCTGCCGATCGATGGCACTGCGACGGGTTTTCTCGCTCAGCTTATCCCAGCAATGCGGGCAACTGATGCCGGCCACGTAATGCTCGGATGCACGGTCTTCCACACTGACGGGCGTACGACAGGCATGACATTGATCGTAGTCGCCTTCGCTGAGATCGTGACGCACGGTCACGCGGTTATCGAACACGAAGCAGTCGCCCTGCCATTTGGTTTCTTCCTGCGGCACCTCTTCGAGGTACTTCAGGATGCCGCCCTTGAGGTGATACACCTCATCGAAACCCTGGCTGAGCATGTAGCTCGAGGCCTTCTCGCAGCGAATGCCGCCGGTGCAGAACATCGCGACTTTCTTGTGCACGGCCGGGTCGAAGTTGGCTTTGATGTACTCGGGGAATTCGCGAAAACTGGTGGTCTTCGGATCGATGGCGCCTTCGAAGGTACCGATCGAGACTTCGTAGTCGTTGCGGGTGTCGATCAACAGCACTTCCGGGTCGCTGATCAGCGCATTCCAGTTCTCTGGATCGACGTAGGTGCCGACCTTTTTGTTCGGGTCTACACCGTCGACGCCGAGGGTGACGATTTCTTTCTTGAGTTTGACCTTGGTGCGGTAGAACGGCTGCTCATCGCAGTAGGACTCTTTGTGATCGATGTCGTCCATGCGTGGGTCGTTCTTGAGCCAGGCCATCAGCCCGTCAATGCCTTCGCGGCTGCCGGACACGGTGCCGTTGATGCCTTCTTCGGCGATCAGCAGCGTGCCTTTGATACCGTTATCGACCATTGCTTGCAGCAGCGGTTCGCGCAGGGCGACGTAATCTTGCAGGGTGACGAACTTATACAGTGCCGCCACGACAATCTGTTGTGTCATGGGTAATTCTCCAGGTGGCTACCCTCGTAAGGGGTGAACCGGATGCGAAAAAAAACGCGCCGGGTGAGCGGCGCGTTGCGTAGTCTAACAAAAATTACTGCGATCTGTAGGAGCTGGCTTGCCAGCGAAGGCGTCCTTGAGATCGCTTCGCTGGCAAGCCAGCTCCTACAGATTGCTTTCGCTGGCAAGCCAGCTCCTACGGGAGGCGGGTTAGTGTTTGCTGCCGCCCGCACAGGTCGGCGAGGCCGGAGCCGCGTCGATCTGTGCCCATTCCTGCGGCGTGTAGGTATGCAGCGCCAACGCATGGAACTCGCCCATCAGCTCGCCCAAAGTGCCGTATACCTTCTGGTGACGCTTGACGCGATTGAGGCCTTCGAACTGCTCGCTGACCACTATCGCCTTGAAGTGGGTCTGTAACCCACGGCTGTGCATGTGGCTTTCATCCAGCACTTGCAGATGCTCGGGCTGTAGCAGCCCAAGCGTCGATTCGATGCGTTGTTGCATGGTCATCCCGAACTCCGCTTATGGCTTTTTCTTGGCTGGAGCGGCCGCGTCTTTCGGCGTCAGCTCGGCCGTCATGTCAGCCAGCAGTTTGTTGACCACAGGCACCGCGCTTTCCAGCTTGGCCTGGGTCATCTGGGCCGATTGCTGAGTCAGCTGCGGCATTTTTTCCAGGACTTTCTTGCCCAGTGGCGACTTGTAGAACGCAACCAGATCCTTGAGCTCGGATTCACTGAAATTGGTGGTGTAGAGCTTGACCATGTCCGGCTTCAGCTTGTTCCAGCCAATGGCTTGATCCAGAGCGGCGTTGGCCTTGGCCTGGTAGGTTTCCAGCAGGGCTTTTTTCGATTCAGGGGCTTTGGTCTGTTCAAAGCGCTGAGCGAACATTTGCTGCACTTGCATGTACACCGGAGTGCCCAGTTTGTCAGCGTGCGCCAGGGTCAGGAAAGCTTCGGCACTGGCGTTGTGGCTGGCGGTATCGGCAAAAACCTGGCCGCTGGCGCAAACCAGTGCAACCGCGGTACAGATGGCACGAAGACGAGTCATCGAGTTTCCTTTTCTAGCAGGCGAGGCAAAACCCCAAGGGCGACCATTCTGCACCTAAAAAACTGTGTCACTCAACCCCAAGCCTTGTCGCGCCTGATTTAGAGGGGTTGAACGGTCAAATTCCAGACTGATGGAACCACGACCGGCGATCACGGCCTAAACTGCGCTATCAGACCGACAGGAGTGTGCATGATGAGCCGTATCGAAACCGACAGCCTGGGCCAGGTAGAAGTCCCGGATGACGCTTACTGGGGCGCTCAGACGCAACGCTCGCTGATCAACTTCGCCATTGGCAACGAGCGCATGCCGCTGGCGGTACTGCACGCTCTGGCCCTGATCAAGAAAGCCGCGGCGCGCGTCAACGATCGCAATGGCGACCTGCCCGCCGACATCGCCCGGCTGATCGAACAGGCCGCCGACGAAGTGCTCGACGGCGACCATGACGATCAGTTCCCGCTGGTGGTCTGGCAGACCGGCAGCGGTACCCAGAGCAACATGAACGTCAACGAAGTGATCGCCGGTCGCGCCAACGAACTGGCCGGTAACCCGCGCGGCGGCAAGACGCCGGTGCATCCCAACGATCACGTCAACCGTTCCCAGAGTTCCAACGATTGCTTTCCCACGGCCATGCACATAGCAACGGTTCAGGCGGTGCAGCAGCATTTGCTGCCGGCGATCAGCGAGTTGTCTGGCGGGTTGGCGGAGTTGTCCGCGCGGCACATGAAACTGGTCAAAACCGGTCGTACCCACTTGATGGACGCCACGCCGATGACCTTCGGCCAGGAACTTTCGGCGTTCATCGCGCAACTGGATTACGCCGAGCGAGCGATCCGCAGCGCGCTGCCAGCCGTCTGTGAGCTGGCTCAGGGCGGCACCGCGGTCGGCACCGGATTGAACTCGCCCCACGGTTTTGGCGAAGCGATTGCCGCTGAACTGGCCGCCCTCTCCGGCCTGCCGTTCGTCACCGCGCCGAACAAGTTCGCCGCCCTGGCCGGCCATGAACCGCTAACCACGCTGTCGGGGGCGCTGAAAACCCTCGCCGTGACCCTGATGAAAATCGCCAACGACTTGCGCCTGCTGGGCTCCGGGCCACGAGCAGGTTTCGCCGAAGTGAAACTGCCGGCCAATGAGCCGGGCAGCTCGATCATGCCCGGCAAGGTCAACCCGACTCAGTGCGAAGCGCTATCGATGCTGGCCTGTCAGGTATTGGGCAACGACGTCGCCATCGGTTTTGCCGCCAGTCAGGGCCACCTGCAATTGAATGTGTTCAAACCAGTGATCATCCACAACCTGCTGCAATCGATCCGCTTGCTGGGCGATGGCTGCAGCAACTTTCAGCAGCATTGCATTGCTGGCCTGGAACCGGATGCCGAAAAGATGGCCGAGCACCTGGAGCGTGGCTTGATGCTGGTGACAGCGCTGAACCCGCATATTGGTTACGACAAGTCGGCGGAGATTGCCAAGAAGGCTTACAGCGAGGGGCTGACCTTGCGTGAGGCGGCGTTGCAGTTGGGGTATCTGACGGATGAAGAGTTCGAGGCGTGGGTGCGGCCGGAGGATATGTTGGAGGCTGGCAAGCAGGGGTGAATCTGAAAGTGATTTAGTGCCTGACAGTCAGTCTTCGCGAGCAAGCCCGCTCCCACATTTGATCGCATTCTTACAGTAAGAACTCGGTTAAATGTGGGAGCGGGCTTGCTCGCGAAGAACGATGACGCGGTCTATCGCCCCACTGCCATCCGCACCCGCCGCGCCTTGAGCCCGGCCATCAACGATGGCCCCAACGCCACCAGCGCCGACCCGAGCACCACCAACACCGCCCCGCCATAACCCAGGCCGTTGATCTGCTCGGCCTGCACATACTCCGGCCATAACCACGCGGCCATGGCCACGGCGGCAAAGGTCACCAGCGGCGTGATCGCCAGCGTCGCACTGACCCGCGAGGCTTCCCAATGGGCCAGGGCTTCGGCAAAGGCGCCATAAGCGATCAGTGTGTTCAAACAGCACGCCAGCAGCAGCCAGCCTTGCAACGGACTCAATTGCAGCGCTTCCAGCGGATGCACCCATGGCGTCAGCAACAGCGCGCAGAACAGGTAAATCACCATCATCACCTGCAACGAATTCCACACCGTGAGCAACTGCTTCTGGCCCAAGGCATAGAAGGTCCAGACCGTGGACGCCAAGAGCACCATCAGCACACCGGCGGTGTAATCGGTCAGGGAGGTGAGCAGTTCACTCAAGCGCTGATTGAAGAACAGTGCAAAGCCGATCAGCAGCACCAACAGGCCAATCCCCTGCCCCACGCTGAACCGTTCCTTGAACACGAACAGACTGGCGATCAGCAACATGATCGGCCCCATTTGCACCACCAGCTGCGCGGTGCCGGGGCTAAGCAGGTTCAGGCCCATCAGGTACAGCACGTAGTTGCCGACCAGCCCCAGTACCGCCATCAACACCAGCCAGCCACCGCGCGGGCCGAGAACCTTGCGACTTGGCAGGCGTTTGGTCGCCGCCAGATAAATGAACAGGCAACCGCCGGACACCAGCAGGCGAAACCAGGTCACCGTCACCGGGTCCATCACCAGCAGCACTTGCTTGAGCTTGATCGGCAGGATTCCCCACAGCAACGCGGTCAGCAAGGCCAGGCATAGACCATAAACCCAGCGACCCGATGAAATATGCATGCTGACCCCGAAGCCGATTGGCAAAACGGTCATTCTAGGCGCAGACCGGGGCGCGACACAGGGACAGTTGCCGATGGGCCGCGAATGAAACTGTGCAGGTCGCACCATAAAGTTGACGATATGCCGTCGATCAGTTGGCCAGGCATGGCCAGTGGTTCATGCATAAGCTCATGGAAACTGTCATCCGCAGGAGATCGCCCATGTACGGCATGCGCGCCCAGGACAATGCCCCCGCCACCCACTTTCGTTGTGAGCGGTTATGTCGTGTGAATGGAGAGCTGTATTTCACCACACGGGAACTCACGCTGGAGGGGCCGTTTGAAAACCGGGAGGCAGCGAAGCGTGAGATTCAGGCGTATATCGAGCGGATGCAGGTCTTGTGTACGAGCCGGTGAACCGGGGCGTCTGCATTCGCGAGCAAGCCCGCTCCCACATTTAACCGTGTCCAAACCTTGGAATTCGGTCAAATGTGGGAGCGGGCTTGCTCGCGAATGCGGTTGATCCGGCAACAAAACACTTAAGGTTTAACGCACCGCCTCAAACAACCCCGTTGCCCCCATCCCGCCCCCCACGCACATGGTGACGATGCCGTAACGCAAATTGCGTCGCTGCAGTTCACGCACGATGTGCCCGACCTGACGCGAACCGGTCATGCCGAACGGATGGCCGATGGAAATCGAGCCGCCGTTGACATTGTATTTGTCGTTGTCGATTTCCAGTCGATTGCGGCTGTACAGGCATTGCGAGGCGAACGCTTCGTTGAGCTCCCACAGATCGATGTCGCTAATCTGCAAACCCTTGGCCTTGAGCAACTTCGGCACCGAGAACACCGGGCCGATGCCCATCTCGTCCGGCTGACACCCGGCCACAGCGAAACCGCGGAAGAAGGCTTTGGGCTTGAGCCCCAGTGCCAGGGCTTTTTCCAGACTCATCACCAGGGTCATCGAAGCGCCGTCGGACAGTTGCGACGAGTTGCCGGCGGTCACCGATCCGTCTTCGGCAAACACCGGTTTCAACCCGGCCAGGCTTTGCAGGGTGGTGTCCGGGCGGTTGCAGTCGTCGTGGTCGACGATGCCGTCAAGGATCTGCACCTGGCCGGTGGCCTTGTCTTCAACGCGATATTTCACCGCCATCGGTACGATTTCATCGCTGAACAACCCCGCAGCTTGCGCCTGGGCGGTACGTTGCTGGCTTTGCAGGGCGTACAAGTCCTGCTCTTCGCGACTGACGCGGTAACGTCGCGCGACGATCTCGGCGGTCTGGCCCATGGGGAAATAGATGCCCGGCATCTGCTCTTTCAGCAGCGGGTTGATCAGGTTGTCGGTGTTGACGCTTTTCAGGGTCAGGCTGATCGACTCGACGCCACCGGCGACGATGATGTCGCTGCAGCCCGAAGCGATCTGATTGGCGGCAATGGCGATGGCCTGCAAGCCCGACGAACAGAAACGGTTAAGCGTCATGCCACCCGTGCCGACGCCCAAGTGCGACAGCACCGCGACGTTGCGACCGATGTTGAAGCCCTGGGCACCTTCGTTGGAGCCGGCGCCGACGATGCAATCCTCGACGCTGGCCGGGTCGACGTCATTGCGCGTGAGCAGTGCATTGACACAGTGGGCCGCCATGTCGTCCGGACGGGTCATGTTGAACTTGCCGCGAAAGGATTTGGCCAGGCCGGTCCGCACGCTGTCGACGATCACCACTTCACGCATGGCATACACCTCATTGTTGTTGTCAGTCAGGAGTTGGACCGAGCATAAGTCCACCCCATGACCGACCGCGACAATCATTCACCTCGCGTATGCGCAGCCATCGGTTCAGCGCTTGCGCTTTTGCAGTTTCTTCTCGCGTTTTTCGGACTTCTCGAACGCCTCTTCCAGCGCCTGATTAATGGTGCGCAAGACCTTGACCCGTGCCCAGCGCTTGTCGTTGGCTTCCACCAGAGTCCAGGGTGATATCTCGGTGCTGGTGCGATCGACCATATCGCCGACGGCGGTGCGGTAATCGTCCCATTTGTCGCGATTACGCCAATCGTCCTCAGTGATCTTGAAACGCTTGAAGGAGATCTGTTCACGCTCCTTAAAGCGCTCCATCTGAGTCTCCTTGTCGATGGCCAGCCAGAACTTGACCACGATCACCCCGGCATCGGCGATTTGCTCTTCGAAGTCGTTGATCTCGCCATAGGCGCGCAACCAGTCCGCTTTGCTGCAGTAGCCTTCGATGCGTTCCACCAGCACCCGGCCATACCAGGAACGGTCGAACACGGTGAATTTTCCTCGCGCCGGAATATGCCGCCAGAACCGCCAGAGATATGGTTGCGCCCGTTCTTCCTCGGTCGGCGAGGCGATCGGCACGATGTTGTACTGGCGTGGGTCAAGTGCCGCGGCCACCCGACGGATCGCCCCGCCCTTGCCTGCCGCGTCGTTGCCTTCGAACACCGCGATCAATGCGTGGCGGCGCATGCGTTTGTCGCGCATCAGCCCGGAAAACCGCGCCTGCTCGGTAATCAGCTGCTTTTCGTAATCGTCCTTGTCCAGCTGCTGGGTCAAGTCCAGGCTGTCGATCAGATTGAACTGATCGACGCTAGGGAACAACGGTGCGGCACTGACTTTGTCCGGATGAATCCTGGGTCTCTTCAGCGCACTTTGCAGGCCATCGAGCAGGATCTTTCCGACCGTAAGGCTGCGATAGCGCTCGTCCACGCCGGCGATCACATGCCACGGTGCATAGTCGCGGCTGGTACGGCGCAGCACCCGTTCGCCGTACTTCACGAATTTGTCGTAGGTCGCGGATTGTTGCCAGTCCAGCGGGCTGATGCGCCAGCTGTGCAGCGGGTCGTCGGCCAGGACCTTGAGCCGTGCTTTCATTTGTTTTTTGGAGAGGTGAAACCAGAATTTGAAGATCAGCGCGCCCTCGTCGCACAGCATCTTTTCCAACCGCTCGGCCCCGTTGATGCTTTGATCGAGTCGCGGATCCTTGAACAAACCATGAACCCGTCCCTGCAGCATCTGGCTGTACCAGTTGCCAAAGAAAATCCCCATGCGGCCCTTGGCCGGAAGCATCCGCCAATAGCGCCAGGCCGGCGGCCGTGCCAGTTCTTCGTCGGTCTGTTGATCGAAGGTACGGACCTCGATCGAGCGAGGGTCCATCCATTCGTTGAGCAACTTGACCGTCTCGCCCTTGCCGGCGCCTTCGATGCCGTTGATCAGAATGATGACCGGAAAGCGCTGTTGCTGGCGAAGTTCGAACTGAGCTTCGAGCAAGGCTTCACGCAACGCTGGCACTTCGGCTTCATAGGTTTCTTTGTCGATGACATGACCGATTTCAGCAGATTCGAACATGGAGCGGCTCCTCCCAGGATTGAGCAAGACTAGCGGATTGGGCAGGTGGTCATCAGAGAAATTCCCGGAGGAGCTTTTGTGGCGAGGGGGCTTGCCCCAAAATCCTGTAGGAGCGAGGCTTGCCCGCGAAGAATGCACTGCGGTTTTTCAGGACTTACGCGTTATCGTTCTTCGCGGGCAAGCCTCGCTCCTACAGGATTTAGGATCAAGCACCGCAGCAGCGATCGGCTAGAATGGCCACCTTGCCGTTGCCGAGCCTGCCATGAAACCTGTATTGCCCCACGCCCAGCTCGACTGGGACGACCAAGGTCGCCCACGCTCGCGGGTGTTCGATGATGTGTATTTTTCCGACCTGTCGGGCCTTGAAGAAACCCGTTACGTGTTTCTGCAGCAAAACGATTTGCGCGACCGCTTCGCCGCCTTGTCGGCGGGTGGTCGACTGGTGATTGGCGAGACCGGTTTCGGCACCGGGCTGAATTTCCTCTGTGCCTGGCAGTTGTTCGAACAGCATGCGGTGGCCGGTGCGCGGCTGCATTTTGTCAGTGTCGAAAAATACCCGCTGAGCGCGCCCGATCTGCAACGAGCCCTGGCGTTGTGGCCAGAACTCAAGCCATTTGCCGATCAATTGCTGGCGCAATACGTGGCGATCCATCAAGGCTTTCAGCGCCTGGTGCTGGGCAATGGCCGCGTCACCCTGACCCTGCTGATCGGCGATGCGCTGGAGCAGTTGCCGCAACTGGATGCGCAGATCGATGCCTGGTTTCTCGACGGTTTCGCCCCGGCGAAAAACCCCGACATGTGGACCGCCGAATTGTTTGCCGAACTGGCTCGCCTCGCGGCACCCGGCTCGACCATCAGCACCTTCACCAGCACCGGTTGGGTGCGCCGCTTGCTGAACGCGGCAGGCTTCAAGATGAAGCGCACGCCAGGCATCGGCCATAAATGGGAAATTCTGCGAGGCACGTTCCTCGGTTGGCCCGAGGAGGCCACTAAACCAGCCTCGGCAAAACCCTGGTTCGCTCGCCCACAACCGCTGACCGGCGAACGCCGCGCCCTGGTGATCGGTGCCGGGCTGGCCGGTTGCGCCAGTGCTGCCAGCCTGGCCGCGCGGGGTTGGCAAGTCAGCCTGTTGGACCGCCACCAAGCACTGGCGCAGGAAGCCTCGGGCAATCCTCAGGGCGTGCTGTACCTCAAGCTTTCGGCCCATGGCACGGCATTGTCGCAATTGATCATCAGCGGTTTTGGCTACACCCGCCGTCTGCTGGAACAGCTTCAGCGTGGCGTTGACTGGGACGATTGCGGAGTCTTGCAACTGGCCTTCAATGCCAAGGAAGCCGAGCGTCAGGCGCAATTGGCTGCGGCCTTTTCACCGAGCCTGGTACACCTGCTCGATCAACCCCAGGCTCAGGCCCGGGCCGGCATCGACCTGGAACACGGCGGCCTGTTCTACCCTGAAGGCGGCTGGGTTCATCCGCCCGCATTGTGCCAGTGGCAGGCGTCCTCAACGAACATCCAGTGGCTGCCCCATCGCGAGGTGCTGGAGCTGCGCAAGGTCGATGATCAATGGCAGGCCTGGGACGGCGATGCACTGCTGGCCAGCGCGCCCGTGGTGATTCTGGCCGGCGCCGCCGAGATCAAGCGTTTCCCTCACAGCGCCAACCTGCCCCTCAAACGCATTCGCGGCCAGATCACCCGACTGGCGCAAACCCCTGAAAGCCAGAGCCTGGCGACCGTCGTCTGCGCCGAAGGCTATGTGGCACCCGCTCGCCTGGGCGAACACACCCTCGGCGCCAGCTTCGATTTCAAAAGCGATGAGCTGACCCCGACCGTCGCCGAACACCTCGGCAACCTGGCGTTGCTCGAAGAAATCTCCACTGACCTGGTCGCGCGTCTGCATGTTCCAGACCTGGACCCGCAGCAGCTTGAAGGACGCGCGGCGTTCCGTTGCACCAGCCCGGATTATCTGCCGATCGTCGGACCGTTGGCCGAACCAATCGCCTTCGCCGAGGCCTATGCCGCGCTGAGCAAAGATGCCCGGCAAGTGCCCGATATTCCCTGCCCATGGCTTGAGGGGTTTTATGTCAACAGCGGTCACGGTTCTCGCGGTTTGATCACCGCGCCACTGTCTGGCGAGCTGCTGGCGGCATGGCTTGAGAACGAGCCTTTGCCCTTGCCGAAAGCGGTGGCTGAGGCCTGCCATCCCAACCGTTTTGCCTTGCGCCAATTGATCCGCGGAAAAGCCTGACACGTAGCCTTATAACTTATCGGTCTAAAACTCCAGGGAATCACATGGGTCAGTTTCCGGGTACCCGCCGTTTTTGGCGAGGTACCGATTGACCCTCCCCAACGGAAAAACCGGTAAGGACTTATGTGCGGATTAGCTGGAGAATTACGTTTCGACCATCAACCTGCGGACCTCGCAGCCATAGAACGAATCACCCATCACTTGGCCCCTCGCGGCCCTGATGCATGGGGCTTCCACAGTCAGGGGCCGATTGCCCTGGGCCATCGGCGCCTGAAAATCATGGACCTGTCGGACGGCTCGGCACAGCCGATGATCGACAACCAACTGGGCTTGTCCCTGGCCTTCAACGGCGCGATCTACAACTTCCCGGAACTGCGCACCGAGCTGGAAAGCCTTGGTTACGCCTTTTATTCCGGCGGCGACACCGAAGTGCTGCTCAAGGGTTATCACGCCTGGGGCGAAGCGCTGTTGCCCAAACTCAACGGCATGTTCGCCTTCGCCATTTGGGAGCGCGACGCCAAGCGTCTGTTCATTGCCCGCGACCGTCTCGGTGTGAAGCCGTTGTACCTGTCGCGCACCGGTCAACGCCTGCGCTTTGCCTCGGCCCTGCCGGCCTTGCTCAAGGGCGGCGACATCAACCCGATCCTCGACCCGGTGGCGCTCAATCATTATCTGAACTTCCATGCGGTAGTCCCGGCGCCGCGCACCTTGCTGGCGGGCATCGAGAAACTGCCTCCGGCGAGCTGGATGCGCATCGAAGCGGATGGCACCACGGAGCAGAAAACCTGGTGGACCCTGCCCTACGGCCCACACGCCGATGAGCAGAATCTGACCTTCGATGACTGGCGCGACCGCGTGATCGACAGCACCCGTGAAGCGGTGGCGATTCGTCAACGGGCGGCGGTGGATGTCGGCGTGCTGCTTTCCGGTGGCGTCGATTCGAGTTTGCTGGTGGGCCTGTTGCGCGAAGTCGGGGTCGAAAACCTGTCGACCTTTTCCATTGGTTTTCAGGATGCCGGCGGCGAGCGTGGTGACGAGTTTCACTATTCAGACCTGATCGCCAAACACTACGGCACGCAGCACCATCAACTGCGCATCGATGAAAAAGAGATCATCGAGCAACTGCCCGCGGCGTTCCGGGCCATGAGCGAGCCGATGGTCAGCCATGACTGCATCGCGTTCTATCTGCTGTCGCGCGAGGTGGCAAAGCACTGCAAGGTGGTGCAAAGCGGCCAGGGCGCGGACGAGTTGTTTGCCGGGTATCACTGGTATCCGCAGGTGGACGGTGCGAGCGATCCGTACGCCGCGTATCGCGCGGCGTTTTTCGACTGCAGCTACGTCGACTACGCCGCCACGGTGCAGCCGAAATGGCTGACGGCCAACGACGCGGCCGGCGACTTCGTGAAGGAACATTTCGCCCAGCCCGGTGCCGATGCAGCGGTGGACAAAGCCCTGCGCCTGGACAGCACCGTGATGCTGGTGGACGACCCGGTCAAACGGGTCGACAACATGACCATGGCCTGGGGTCTGGAAGCGCGTACGCCGTTTCTCGACTATCGCCTGGTGGAGTTGTCGGCACGAGTGCCGGGCAAATTCAAACTGCCGGATGGCGGCAAGCACGTCTTGAAAGAAGCGGCGCGCCTGGTCATTCCGAGTGAAGTGATCGACCGCAAAAAGGGCTACTTCCCGGTCCCCGGCCTCAAACATTTGCAGGGCGATACGCTGAACTGGGTGCGTGAACTGCTACTCGATCCGAGTCAGGATCGTGGCCTGTTCAACCCCGCCATGCTCGACCGCCTGCTGACCGATCCGCAAGGCCAGTTGACCCCGTTGCGCGGCTCCAGGCTGTGGCAATTGGCGGCCCTGAACCTGTGGCTCAGCGAACAAGGAATCTGATCGATGAAACCTCACGCCACGGCTTATAGCCAACGCTTGTTGCGCGGTCAGGCGCCCTCTTACGAACGCTTGCAGGCGCGCCTGGCCGAAGACCGCAGTGAATTGAGCGCCGCCCCCATCGCGGTGCATTGCGGCTGGGGCCGGTTGCTGATCGGCCATACGTTTCCCGATGCGGCGAGCCTTGCCCAAGAGTTGCTCAATGAGCAGCCCGGTGAGCGGGATATCGCCTTGTACGTCGCCGCGCCCCAGCAAGTGCTGGGGCTGGAACCGGCGCAGCTGTTTCTCGACCCCTCCGACACCTTGCGCCTGTGGTTCAGCGATTACCGTCAGGCCACCCGGGTATTCCGCGGTTTTCGCATCCGTCGGGCGCAAAGCGACGCGGACTGGCAGGCGATCAATCAGCTGTATCAGGCGCGCGGCATGCTACCGATCGATGCGAGTTTGCTGACGCCTCATCACCAGGGTGGCCCGGTTTACTGGCTGGCCGAAGATGAGGACAGCGGCGCGATCATCGGCAGTGTCATGGGCCTGAATCATCACAAGGCCTTCAACGACCCGGAAAACGGCAGCAGCCTGTGGTGCCTGGCGGTCGATCCGCAATGTTCCCGCCCAGGCGTCGGTGAAGTGTTGGTGCGACACTTGATCGAACACTTCATGAGCCGTGGCCTGAGTTACCTGGACCTGTCGGTGCTGCACAACAATCGTCAGGCGAAAAGTCTTTACGCCAAGTTGGGTTTTCGCAACTTGTCGACCTTCGCCATCAAGCGCAAAAACGGCATCAACCAGCCATTGTTTCTCGGCCCCGGCCCGGAAGCCGAGTTCAATCCGTATGCGCGAATCATCGTCGAGGAGGCTCACCGGCGCGGTATTGAAGTGCAGGTAGATGACGCCCAGGCCGGCCTGTTTACCTTGATTCACGGCAGCCGTCGGGTACGTTGTCGCGAATCACTGAGCGATCTGACGAGCGCCATCAGCATGACGTTGTGTCAGGACAAAAGCCTGACCCACAAGGTGCTGAAAAACGCCGGTCTCAAGCTGCCCGCCCAGCAACTGGTGGGGAGCGCGGACGACAATCTGGCGTTTCTCGACGAGCACCAACGGGTGGTGGTCAAACCGCTGGACGGTGAACAGGGCCAAGGGGTGGCGGTGGATTTGCGCACCTTCGAAGAGGTCCGGCAAGCCATCGAAAATGCCCGCACATTCGACAGTCGAGTGCTGTTGGAAAGCTTCCATGAAGGCCTCGACTTGCGGATTCTGGTGATCGGTTTCGAAGTGGTCGCGGCCGCCATTCGCCGGCCGGCGGAAGTGGTGGGCGATGGTCAACATACCATCGGCGCGCTGATTGAGGCGCAGAGCCGTCGCCGTCAGGCGGCGACCAGCGGTGAAAGCAAGATTCCGCTGGACCATGAGACCCAGCGCACGTTGCAGGCGGCGGGTTACGACTACAGCAGCATTCTGCCGGCCGGTGAGCACCTGTTCGTACGACGCACGGCGAATCTTCATACAGGCGGCATGCTTGAAGACGTCACCGCGATTTTGCATCCGACCTTGGTAGATGCAGCGGTGCGCGCGGCGCGGGCGCTGGATATTCCGATGGTCGGGCTCGACCTGATGGTGCCGGCCGCCGACCAGCCGGAGTATGTGTTTATCGAAGCCAATGAGCGCGCCGGGCTGGCCAACCATGAACCGCAGCCGACGGCCGAGCGGTTTGTGGATTTGTTGTTTGCGCATAGTCAGCCGGTGGTCTAGCCCCCTCATGATCGTTCCCACGCTCCCGCGTGGGAATGACTCCTCGGACGCGCAGCAATCGCTTGGGACGCAGAGCGTCCCTGGCTGCATTCCCACGCAGAGCGTGGGAACGATCAGCTCTCACTTCATCAGGAGTTTCCATGACCCGCAAAATCCCCGAACCGGACCTCAATTACTTGCAAAAAGTCCTGCTGGAAATGCTCGCCATTCCCAGCCCTACCGGGTTCACCGACACCATCGTGCGTTACGTCGCCGAGCGCCTCGAAGAGCTGGGCATTCCCTTTGAGATGACCCGTCGCGGCACCCTGCGCGCCACCCTCAAGGGCAAGAAAAACAGCCCGGACCGCGCCGTCTCCGCCCACCTGGACACCATCGGCGCGGCAGTTCGCGCGATCAAGGACAACGGTCGTCTGACCCTGGCGCCGGTCGGTTGCTGGTCCAGCCGTTTTGCCGAAGGCAGCCGCGTCAGTCTGTTCACCGACAACGGCGTGATCCGCGGCAGCGTATTGCCGCTGATGGCTTCCGGGCACGCGTTCAATACTGCCGTGGATGAAATGCCGATCAGCTGGGATCACATCGAATTGCGTCTGGACGCTTACTGCGCCACCCGCGCCGATTGCGATTCGCTGGGGATCAGCGTCGGTGATTTCATTGCCTTCGACCCGTTGCCGGAGTTCACCGAAAGCGGCCACATCAGCGCCCGTCACCTCGATGACAAGGCCGGCGTTGCCGCACTGCTGGCGGCGTTGAAAGCCATTGTCGACAGCGGTGAAGAACTGATGATCGACTGCCATCCACTGTTCACCATCACCGAAGAAACCGGCAGCGGTGCGGCGGCCGCCCTGCCCTGGGATGTCAGCGAATTCGTCGGTATCGACATCGCGCCGGTCGCGCCCGGCCAGCATTCCAGCGAACACGCGGTGAGCGTGGCAATGCAGGATTCCGGCGGGCCTTATGACTATCACCTGTCGCGCCATCTGCTGCGCCTGGCCAGCGACAACGAACTGCCGGCGCGCCGTGATCTGTTCCGCTATTACTTCAGCGATGCCCACTCGGCAGTCACTGCCGGCCACGACATTCGTACCGCCCTGCTGGCCTTCGGTTGCGATGCCACCCACGGCTACGAACGCACCCACATCGACAGCCTCGCCGCCCTCAGCCGCCTGCTCGGCGCCTACATCCTCAGCCCGCCGGTATTCGACAGCGATGCACAACCGGCCAAGGGATCGCTGGACCGGTTCAGTCATCAGATCGAACACGAGACGCAGATGGAAAGTGATACCCGGGTGCCGTCGGTGGATAGTTTGGTGGGGCAGCGTTCAGAAGGTTGAGTTTTACCTGTAGATATTCGGTGCCTGCACGATCGTCTTCGCGAGCAAGCCCGCTCCCACAGGTGACCGAGTTCTTTCATAGGAATACGGTCGAATGTGGGAGCGGGCTTGCTCGCGAAGGCGATCGTGCAGGCAACTGTTCAGACCGGGCTAGCCGCCCTCCTTCATTCACCGTAGCATCGCGCCATTGTTTAGCCGAGGTGCCTTATGCTGATTCCCCATGACCAACTTGAAGTCGGCACGCTGACCCGCCTGATCGAGGATTTCGTGACCCGTGACGGCACGGACAACGGCGATGACACACCGCTGGAAACCCGCGTTTTGCGTGTTCGTCAGGCATTGACCAAGGGCCAGGCGTTGATCGTTTTCGATCCGGAAAGCGAGCAATGCCAGTTGATGCTCAAACACGACGTGCCCAAGCATCTGTTCGACTGAGGCCCTTAACGGGCTTTCGCTCTGGCCTGCTGGACCTGGATGCGCTCATAGACTTCGGCGCGATGTATATCGACCTGTCGCGGCGCTTCAACGCCGAAACGCACGCTGCTACCGTTCACAGCGAGAACCCGCACGGAAATGTTGTCACCAATGGATATCAACTCGCCCACAACGCGACTGAGTACAAGCATGGCATTCATCCTTCAGGGTTACCGGCCCTTGAAGATGCCCGGCACGCAGCGGGTCTACAACGCAACAGCAGCAAAACAGTTTTGCCCTACGGCACAGAATGCGTCGCCCTGACAGACGCATCCGACAAACCGGGTTGAATGAAGGACCGATCCTTCAGGAAACAGAAAAGCGCGGACCAAACAGAATGACACTCGCCCCGATCACACACAGTGCCACGCCAATCCAGTCCGAGCCCAGTGGACGAATCCGCTCGACCACCGCCAGCCAGCCGATCGACGCAATGATGTAGATGCCACCGTAGGCGGCATAGGCGCGGCCGGCGTAGCTCGCTTCGACCCGCGTCAGCAGCACCGCGAACAAGATCAGGCTGAGCAACGCCGGGATAATCCACCACGCGCTTCTACCTTGGCGCAGCCACATCCAGAAGGCGAAGCAGCCAGCGATTTCGAACAGCGCGGCGAGGAAAAACCACAGGTAATTGAGCATGCAGATGTCTCGTTGGGATGGCCGATGGCGGCCACCCTAACGACGGTATTGCGCTCGGGCAAGTTCAGCTTGCGGATTGTTTGGCCTTGGCGCGCATTTTGTCGGCCATCACGGTCATTTCGTTGTAGAGCAATTGCGGGTCTTTTTGTTTGATCGCCCAGGCCATGCGGCCCTGTTCGTGAGGCAAGATCAAGAATTCGCCGACGGCGACCTGCTGATAGATGTAGTCGGCAATATCAGCAGCGGTAATTGGCGAGCTTTCCAGCAATTTACCGACCTGGGCTTTCATGGCCGGGGTCGGGCCGCGGAAGGAGTCCAGCAAGTTGGTCTGAAAGAACGACGGACAGACCACATGCACGCTGATCTCCTCGTGGGCCAGTTCGATCAACAGACTTTCCGACAAAGCCACCACCCCCGCCTTGGCCACGTTGTAGTTGCTCATGGCCGGGCCTTGCATCAGTGCCGCCATCGAGGCGATGTTGATAATCTTGCCGTGGCTCTTCTCCAGCAGCGGCAGGAACGCCTTGCAGCCCTTGACCACACCCATCAGGTTGATCGCGATCTGCCAGTCCCAGTCTTCCAGCGACAGTTCACTGAAGAACCCGCCCGAGGCCACACCGGCGTTGTTGACGATGACATCGATGCCGCCGAGTTTCTCTTCACAGGCTTGGGCGAAGGCCATCAGCTGGCTGTAGTCACGCACATCGCAACGCTGGATGAAACCGTCACCGCCGGCTTCGCGAACCAGCTTCAGGGTTTCTTGCAGGCCGGGCTCACTGACATCCGACAAGGCCAGCTGCCAGCCTTCACGCGCCCAGCGCAGCGCGATTTCGCGACCCAGGCCTGAGCCCGCGCCAGTGATCATCATGCGATTTTGCATAGCAAACAGCCTTGTTGTTCCGGGGAAGATGCACCGAGTGTAGCGAAGGATACTGCGCCACCCACGCTCCATCAGATTGCTGAATGGCCAGCAATGAACCACGGCGCGGTCCGGTTGTTTCAACTTTGATACGCAGTAAAAGAAATAAACGTGCTTTCCAAAAACATTAAGAAAACCTGGAATTTTTCTTCATATCCATGAGTCGGATTTTGTAAGCAGCTAGGCTTAATACAAGTCCGGCTGATGGCTAAAACGCCAGGTCAATCCACAACGCTTCCAACAAAGGAAACAGACATGGGCACAATTCTTATCGTTATTCTTATCCTGTTGTTGATAGGTGGCTTGCCGGTCTTCCCGTACTCCAGTAGTTGGGGTTATGGCCCGTCCGGTATCATCGGCGTGGTGTTGGTAGTGCTGTTGATCCTGCTATTACTTGGCAAGATATAAAGATTTTCCGGCAAAAAAAGAGGCCCTGCGAAGGGCCTCTTTTCTAGTGCGCAAAAAAATCAGTCCGGCGTGCCGTCAACTACACCGGCGGTGTTATCGATCAGGCTTTTGGTGGCCGTCTGAATGAACGACTCAAGTTTCTGCTTGAGCGCCGCTTCGTCCGCCGATGCCGGGATCACTTCACCTTTCGGGTGGGCGCCCAGTTCGTATTGATACAACTTCGGTGGCATATCTTTAGGCAATACCAACATGCGATCCGCGGTAAGCAATGCGACTGTCTGATCGCTGCCCGACGGTTTGATCATGCCAAAGCCCTTATCGCCTTCCGGCAGGTTCAACAAGTCGCGCCCCCAGCACTGATGAACCACATCGCCACCGACGCGGCCCATGATGGTCGGTACGATGTCGATCTGAGTGCCGACGGTGTGGTCGATCTCGCCGAATTTTTCCTGGACACCCGGCCCGATCATCAGCATTGGCACGTTGAAACGGCCCAGGTCCATTTCAGTAATTTGCTGTTCATTGCCAAAACCGTGGTCGCCGACAACCACGAACAGGGTTTCCTTGAAGTACGGCTCTTTGCGGGCCTGTTCAAAGAACTGACCCAACGCCCAATCGGAGTAGCGCATGGCGGTCAAGTGTTCGTTCAGGTTGCCACGATCGGTCACGCGCTCCACCGGCAATGGCGTCGGCAAGGCGTACGGCGTGTGGTTGGACAGGGTCTGCAGCAAGGCATAGAACGGCTTTTTATCCTTGCCATCGCGGGCCTTCAATTCCTCCAGACCACGGTTGAACATGTCCTGGTCGGATACGCCCCAGGTCGGATCGGAGAACACCGGGTTGACGAAGTCATTGCGCCCGATGAAATTGGTCATGCCCTGGTTGCTGAAAAAGCCCGACTGATTATCCCAGGCGAAGTCGCCGTTGTAGACGTACACATCATCGTAGTCGCGGGCGCTGAGCAGCTGCGGCAGGCCGGACAGTTTGTGGCTGCCTTCAGGCGTCTGCATCAGGTATTCGAAACCCGGCAGGTTCGGGAAGCAGGCCATGGTGGCGAACATGCCCTGGTGGGTATGGGTGCCATTGGAGAAGAATCGGTCGAACAACAGGCCTTCTTTCGACAGTTTGTCGAAGTACGGTGTGATTTCACCCGGACGACCCAGAGCACCCACCGAGTGACCGGCGAAGCTTTCCATCAGGATCACCACGACGTTCTTGATCGGCAGTGTCTTGTTGGTGTCGGGGCTGTAGTTGCGACGCACCGCGGCGGTCTCGGGATCGACCAGCTTGTCGCTCGGAGTCAGCAACGAATCGCGCACGGTCTGCTGGGCCAGAGGCTGTGGCAGCGTGGCTTTCCAGACATTGTCGCGATGTGCGGATATCCGGCTTTTCGCCGCTGCGATCAGCGACAACGTGCCGTTAAGGCCCAACTGGTTGGCGAAGTTCGAGTCGGTGGTGTAAACGTCGCCCCAACGCATTGGCGGTCCTTGACGCAAGGTGCCACGAGCCGCGACCACGCAGACCAGCAGGCAAACCACGAACACCACGCCGCGCGCATACCACGGAGCGACCTGCCGCGTGCCAATGCTGCCACCGCTGAACGGCCCGCGAGGACGCGTGGCGCGGTCGGCGCCCTTGAACGCGAGGGTCAGAATCAACGTGCCCACGGCCCAGGCCAACAGGTAGCGAACCACCGGAAAACCGTACCAGAGCATGCTCATCACGGTTTTCGGGTCTTCGTTCACGTACTGGAAGACCAGGCCATTGAGACGCTGGTGGAACTCACGGTAAAAGTCCATCTCCATCAGGCCAAGGAACAGCGCGATGCTCGAGGCAACGGTCAGCCACAGCCGGAAGAACCCGCGGGCGGCCATGGCCCGGGCGCTGAACAATGCCAGCACCAGCGGAATGCTGAGGTAAACCACCAGACGCAAGTCGAAACGCAGGCCGTTGGCGAACGCTTCCAGAAAGGTCGAAGCCGGTGTATCGAGGATCATCGAGCTGTTGTAGACCAGCAGCGCCACGCGCAGCAGGCTGAACATGACCATCATGACCAGGGCACACAAGAGTGTGTAGGCCAGATGCGATTTGACGGTCGGTTGCAGCAGGCGACTAGAAGCTCGCTGCTGACTCAGGGCGTCCGGGTTTGCCATGTCGTTTTAGGACCCATTGGAAGTTGAAGTTTCAAAAATACAGCGGCGCCTTGCCTGATGCTGGTCGGTTAACCTGTGGGAGCGGGCTTGCTCGCGAAGGCGGCGGCACAGTCAACATCGATGTCGTCTGACACACCGCTTTCGCGAGCAAGCCCGCTCCCACATGGATTGCGTTTAACTGACCGGCATCAGCTATCTTGCCCTCTGTTGGCCATCCTCGGCCCCGGGGCTCGCGCGGTGCGCAAATGTTGCACGATCACCCGCGGCATTACCATTGATTACTGACCCGCAGGCCCGACTGTCGCTTGCAGCGTTCTGGGACAAGAGACGTGACGCAAAGTTGCGGAGGCTGACGGGTTGGGGCTCGGGTGAATTGTCTTGGAGGCTTTGTGAAAATTTCGTTCAACGCATATCCAGAAACAAAATAAAGCCCCGCCCTTGGTAAAAAAACGCAAACGCCTCGATCAGATCGGGGCGTTGTTGAACGGGCTGATCAAAAGTATACGCGGTTACTTCTCGGCGCGTTCTTTCAGGGCTTTGAGGGTATTGAACGGCGCATCGACCACAAACTTGTTGGCCAACCACGACGGCACGCTGCCACCGGGTTCGGTATGGGCCTGATAAGTCACTTCGACCTGATCGCCTTTAGGCACGAGCTTCCAGAAACCTTTGACTTGGGCAACCCGTACAAAACCTTTTTCTTCTGGAAGGTACTTGGGCTGCCCTTCCAATTCTCGGGTCAGGCTTCCATCGGCGCTTTCAACGGTGGTGACATGCAACACGGAGTCGCGAGGAGTGACCGGCCAAGGGGTATTGAACCGGGTGTAGGTCCAGCTCTGGTTACCTTCGTGTTTGAGCAACTTCTGAGTCTTGCACTCGTGAATCCATGCACAGGCTCCCGGCACGTCTTCCTGCAATGCACGCAGTTTGGCCATGGTGGTCTTCATGACGGTCACGCCACGGTAAGCCTTGTATTGGGAACCGGCCACTTCACTCAAGGACACTTTGATGCCCTCTTCTTCCTTGGCAGTTTTCCATTCTTCGGCCTGGGCCGTGGAGGCCAGCAAAACCGTCAAACCACACAGCACAGCCATACGATGCAGCGAACCCATAGTTATATTCCTTATTGTGGAAGTTCCGTTCGATGAACACATCACGCAGCCGTCATTTGTTCCCACCAGCCCAGCAATTTGATCGCTTCATCGCTGCTGTTTCCGCAGACCTCGACATCGGCTTCAAATGCCGAACACACCGCAGGACGTTCCGGCTTGCCGAAAATGCCGCACAGATTATCGACAGACAGTTGTACGCAACGCTCTCCGGCAGCTTTGCCATTGGGCATGCCGGGAATCGGGGAACTGATGGAAGGGGCAATGCAACAGGCGCCACAGCCTTCACGGCATCTCATGACGACAAGCTCCTCGCGACGGGTAATGCGTTAAAGGGACGTGGCACAGAGTAACGACTAAAACGACTGTTTAAAATTACCTGAGCCCGGGTTTTTTCGCTCAAACGAACGTGACTGACCAGTCTCCGACAAAGCGTCTGGTGCACGGGGTCACGAATGGGTGAATTTACTGCTTGAACTCAAAATCCAGCGCCGCGCCTTCAACTTCCCGACGCTCTTCATTGCGCAATTGCAGCTGCATTTCATTGCTAAGCAGGCGACCGTTGAGCTGGAACGGGCTGCTCTTGTCACCGAACATTTGCGGCAACAGTGCATCCCGTTGGGGCAACGTTACCGTGCCGACCGGCTTCAGTTCCTCGACCATGTCCTTGGGCAAACTCAAGTCGAGATTTGCTGAAGGGAGTTTGGCTTGCACGACTTCACTGGCCGGTTTCGACTTGGAAGCAATGGGGGAACGTTTTTTGACCGCAGTAGCCTTCTTTTTGGCCGGCGCGGCTTTTTTGACCGATGCCGCTTTTTCCACGGTTGTGCTGGCTGTTGGTTTTTCCTGAACGGAAGCCGCCATGACGCCTTCCGCGTGACAGGTCATCGACAGGCAGATCAACAACCAGGCGGCAGGAAAAATCGGCTTCATGGACCCAACGGCGCGAACGGCAGAAGGTTATATGCTCGCCTGTTGGAGGCAACAAGACAAGCGGGCAGTTCAGAACTGCCCGGCCGATCAAAAACCGCTCGTCGTCTCCTGACAAAGTTGCGTCGCCAGCAACCCCAACGTCATCAATGCACGCTCGGCTTCACGGTTCCAAGGGATGCCGCAGTTCAGGCGAATGCAGTGATTGAACTGCTCGGTGTTACTGAAGATCAGCCCCGGCGCAATACTGATGCCCTGCTGCAATGCACGCACATGCAGTTCCTGCGTGTTGACCCGTCCCGGTAGGCTGACCCATAGAATGAAACCACCGGTGGGCCGGCTCATCTGCGTGCCTTCCGGAAAGTACTGCTGCACCGCCAGTTGAAAAGCACTGAGGTTCTTGCGGTACTCCTGACGGATGTAGCGCAAATGCCGGTCGTAGCCACCGTTCTCCAGATAGGCCGCGATGCCCATTTGCGTGACGCTGCACGCCGAATGTGTGCTGAAGGTTTGCAAGCGCTGGATTTCCTGCTGGTACTTGCCGGCGATCATCCAGCCGATGCGCACACCGGGCGACAGGGTTTTGGAGAAACTGGAGCAATAGATCACTCGATCCAGCCGGTCATAGGCCTTGAGCGATTTGGTGCGGCCCTGCTCGAACATCAGCTCGCCATAAATATCGTCTTCGACGACCTGGATATCGAAATCCGAGGCCAGACGCAGCAGTTGTTTCTGCCGCTCTTCAGGCATGGTGCCGCCCAAGGGATTACTCAAACGGGTGGTCAGCACCAGCGCCTTGATCGACCACTGGTTGGCTGCCAATTGCAGGGCTTCGAGGCTCATGCCGGTAGCCGGATCGCTGGGGATCTCGATGACTTTCAGTCCCAGCAGGTCAGCCAGTTGCAGCAAACCGTAATAGGTTGGCGACTCGGCCGCGATCAGATCGCCCGGCCGGGTCAACACGCGCAGAGACATCTGCAATGCATCGACGCAACCGTGGGTAATGACCACTTCCGACGGATCGACCACCACGCCGGCATCGCGCATGCGGATCGCCACTTGCCGACGCAACGGCTCGAAGCCGGGGCTGAACATGTAGCTGAACGCCCGAGGGCTATGGAAACGGGTGACTTTGGCCAGTTGCTGATGCAGCGCCCGCACCGGCAGATAGTCGACGCTCGGTACGGCCGCGCCCAACGGGAAGACGCCTTCGCGGCGGGATTCGACCAGTACTTGCTGGATGATGCTGCTGCGGGTGACCAGACCAGGACGCTCGACCCGGGCAATATCCGGGGTTGGCGCCGTGAGCGCGGGCGTTTGGTGCACGTAGTAACCGGATTGCGGCCGGGCACGAATCAGCCCCTGATCCTCAAGGTTGGCGTAGGCCTGCAACACCGTTGCATGGCTGACGTTGAGCTGCGAGCTCATCTTGCGCACCGAAGGCACGCGCTCCCCCGGTTGATAGACACCGCGGCGGATGTCTTCAGCCAGTTGCTGAGCAATTCGTTGATAGAGCAAGAGATTGGTCATGACGCAGCACTCGATTTCACGGGCATTTTATTCTTGTGTGAAACAATACCGGAACAGTTTAGAAGTGTACTGGGACAGTTGCCACAATAGTCGACCGTACAGTGCGGTGTCAGCAAAATCTGTACTGTTTTTTTGGAGTATTGCGCTGATTGGCACGCACAAAAAAACCCGGCACTGCTGACAGGCCGGGTTTTCCAGTAACGCAACCCTTAGCGGGCGGCGCCGAGCTGGCCTTTTTCATCGGAGAACACAATTTCCACCCGACGGTTCTGCGCACGACCGCGCTCGGAAGCGTTCACGTCCACCGGGTATTCATCGCCGTAGCCTTCGACTTTGATACGTTTGTCGTCGATACCCAGGTCCATCAGCACGTTAGCCACCGATTGCGCGCGGTCGCGGGATAGCTTGAGGTTTTCCTGTTTACCGCCGGTGCTGTCGGTATAGCCCTCGATCCGCACCACACGCTTGGGGTTGAGCTGCAAGAACTGGACGATCTTCAGCACCACACGGTTTGCCGAGCTTTTCAGCTCTGCTTCACCGGTATCGAACAGCACATCACCCAAGGTCATCACCAGACCACGGTCGGTTTGGGTAGTCGCCAATGCCACAATCTGCTCTTCGAGCCACTTGCCCTGTTGCTGCACGCTGAGCAATTTGGACTCACGCAGGGCCAACTGCAGGCGCTGACGCTCGAGTTCGAGCTTCGTCGCGCGTTCCTCGTTGAGCACTTGATTGGTGTGTTCCCGCGCAATTTCACTGTAGCGCCGGCTCAGGTAGGCGTAATGCACCACGTCCGAACCGCTGCCCCAGTAGCTGGACAGACGATCGGCGCGGGCCAGGGATTCACCGGCACGGATCACGTCTTTGGGCGCAATACGCAGCACATTGGAGTCTTCCTTGACCTTCTGGAAGTCGGCGCCGGCCTGCTGCAATGCGGCTTCGCTGTGTTGGCCAGCGCAGCCATAAAGGCTTGCGCAGCCGGCCAGAATCAAGCCGCCGAGTGCTTTGGTTTTCAGGCTCATTGGGCATCTCCCAGTTGCTTGCGCAGGCGAGTGATGCGGGTATTGAGCACGTTCAACTGCTCCTCGCTCTTGAGGGTCAGAACCCGTGCTTCGGCAAGCCGCGCGTCCAGTTCGGCCTGCTCGGCCCGCATGCGCGCATTCTTGAAGGACTGGTCGGCCATGTTGCCCTTGGCACGCTTGAACTTGTCTTCGGCCAGTTTCAGCTCCGGTACTTCGTCGGCGGTAGCACCCACGGCCTTGGCTTGTTCGAGGGCCTGCTCGGTCAGGCGTATTTGTTCATTCGGCGCCGGATCGGCTGCACAACCCGCCAGAGCCAGAACGGCCAGGGCAACGAAAAGAGGTCGAATACTCACTAAAAATCCCTACTGTTTTGGAGTACTGACAGGTTGTGGCTGCGGTTGTGAGCGTTGCGCTTTCCAACGCTCGATATTGCGCAGCAGTGCAGCTTCTGTCAGTCCGGACGCGGGCAATTCTGTCATCTTTTTGGCCAGCTGTCCGCGCAACCACGGATCGTTGCAGGCAGAGTTATGGGAAACCGCGAGATACAGGCCGGGTTTGTCGATGGGTTGTGGGTGGGCCATCAAGTCATCGGCCATCCCCAGCGTTTGCACCATGGCCATGCCCGAGTAGCGTCCGGCGAGGACAAATTCCACCTCGTTCAGCAGCAATTTCTGAAAGGCCTGGGTCAGATTGGGTGTGCGCACCAGGGTCAATTGCTGCTCGGCGAAAGTCCCGAATGCCGGAGTCACTCGAGCCTTTTCCGACAACGCGCCGGGATGATCGTGAAGATCCTGCGCTTCGTTGTAGACCAGCAACGAGTCGTTGCGGGTCCAGACCAGGTAATCGTTTTCCAGCAGCGGTGGATGGATGTAATCCAGATTTTCCAGCTCACTGACCGTCAACGGCGCATCGGCCAGCATGTCCATGCGCCCGCTGCGCACTTCGTCCAGGGCCTGGGAGCGTTTGCCGGCGTAAAGCAGCTCGACCTTGATGCCCAACTCCCCCGCCACGTGCTGCAACAGATCAGCGCTGGCGCCTATCAGGTACTTGGGATTTTGCGGGTCTTGCCACAGGTACGGCGGTGCGTCCGGGCTGCCGGTCACCACCAGGCGCTCGCATTTACCTGCGGCGATGGACAGCGTCGGCAGCAACGTCAGCCCCAGCAGTAATGACCAGCCACACACGCGGCGCAAATCCATGGCGAAACACTCCACTCAAACCCGGTTATATCGTCTGTAGAAGCAAAGAATAAAAAAAAGCCCGACCAAAAGGCCGGGCTCTTTATAAGTCAAGCTGCCGGATTAGACCAGCTTCTCGAACTCAGGGATGGCTTCGAACAAGTCTGCCACCAGGCCGTAATCGGCCACCTGGAAGATCGGCGCTTCTTCATCCTTGTTGATCGCAACGATCACTTTGGAGTCTTTCATGCCGGCCAGGTGCTGGATCGCGCCGGAAATACCGACGGCGATGTACAGCTGTGGCGCAACGATCTTGCCGGTCTGACCGACCTGCATGTCGTTGGGTACGAAACCTGCGTCGACCGCGGCGCGGGAAGCACCGACGGCAGCGCCCAGCTTGTCGGCCAGGGCGTACAGGTGTTTGAAGTTGTCGCCGTTCTGCATGCCGCGACCGCCGGAAACGACGATTTTGGCAGCGGTCAGTTCCGGACGATCGGACTTGGCCAGTTCTTCGCCAACGAAGCTCGAAGTGCCAGCGTCGTGGGCAGCGGCAACGGCTTCAACGGTAGCCGAACCACCTTCAGCAGCAACCGGGTCGAAACCGGTGGCACGCACGGTGATCACTTTGACCGCTGCGTTGGACTGAACGGTCGCGATGGCGTTACCGGCATAGATCGGGCGCTTGAAGGTGTCGGCGCTTTCGACCGAGATGATCTCGGAGATCTGGTCAACGTCCAGGCTCGCGGCAACGCGCGGAAGGATGTTTTTGCCGTTGGAAGTGGCGGCGGCCAGGATGTGGCTGTAACCAGCGCCCAGCTCGGCAACCAGCGGTGCGACGTTTTCCGGCAGTTGGTGAGCGTAGGCGGCGTTGTCGGCCACCAGCACTTTAGCCACGCCAGCGATTTTCGCAGCGGCTTCAGCCACGGCGCCAGCGCCCTGACCTGCAACCAGAACGTGGATGTCGCCACCGATCTTGGCGGCAGCAGCAACGGTATTCAGCGTGGCCGGGGCCAGCACTTTGTTGTCGTGTTCAGCAATAACCAAGATAGTCATTTAGATTACCTTCGCTTCGTTTTTCAGTTTCTCGACCAGTTCAGCTACCGACTTGACCTTGATACCCGCGCTGCGTGCAGCCGGCGCTTCGACTTTCAGGGTCTTGTTGGTGGAGGCGGTGGAAACGCCCAAAGCGTCCGGAGTCAGCACTTCGAGAGGCTTCTTCTTGGCTTTCATGATGTTTGGTAGAGACGCGTAGCGCGGCTCGTTCAAACGCAGGTCGGTGGTGACGATGGCCGGCAGTTTCAGGGAAACCGTCTGTGCGCCGCCGTCGATTTCGCGGGTCACGGCAACGGTATCGCCGCTGACTTCGACTTTCGAAGCGAACGTACCCTGACCGTAACCGCTCAATGCAGCGAGCATCTGGCCAGTCTGGTTGTTGTCGCTGTCGATGGCTTGTTTGCCGAGGATCACCAGCTGAGGCTGTTCCTTGTCGACAACGGCTTTCAACAACTTGGCAACGGCCAGGGAAGTCAGATCTTCAGCGGATTCGACGAGGATGGCGCGGTCGGCACCCAGAGCCAGCGCGGTGCGCAGTTGCTCTTGAGCGGTGGACGGGCCGATGGAGACGACGACGATTTCAGTCGCAACGCCTTTCTCTTTCAGACGTACGGCTTCTTCCACTGCGATTTCGCAGAACGGGTTCATCGACATCTTGACGTTAGCGAGGTCGACGCCGGAATTGTCCGCCTTGACACGAACCTTGACGTTGTAATCCACAACGCGTTTGACAGCTACAAGAACCTTCATGGATTCCTCGTTACTCTCCGGTGAAAAGAAAGTCGCCTAGGCGAACCTGGCGGTTGATGCTCATCGGCGCAAGGGCACCTCTAAAAACGCTGGCAGGTATATCGGGTGAACATTGCTCACGAGGCTGATAACCGTTCGTCAGTGGTGACCGACGAGTCATTCATTATCACGGCGTGTAAACTGCACGCCAAACCTGTACCGCGCATCACCTTGTATCGTCATCGCCCTGTCTTTAGAGGTGCTCTTGAAACCAACAGTCAGCCTACGGCGAGCGCAAAACCGACCGTATCTTGACCGGAACGCCTATTCCGGTCAATACGGCAAAATAGCCGTTCATAAGCCGCGTGACTTTGATTTCTCTGGCTTTGAGCCAATTCAAACAAACGTTTGTATTGGACGCTAGGAGTGGTGTAGATATAATGCGCCACCTAGAGAGAAAGGTGGGTCATCCATTGTCCCTTTCGGCGTTTGCCGGAGGAAATAATGGATGCAACGCCAAACCTCCAATTAGAAAAAAAACTGTTGAGCCTTGAGTAGGAGATAGCCTGTGGAACGCGAATACATGGAATTCGACGTGGTCATCGTCGGTGCCGGCCCCGCTGGCCTGTCTGCCGCCTGCCGTTTGAAGCAGAAGGCCGCCGAAGCCGGTAAGGAAATCAGCGTCTGCGTGGTCGAAAAAGGCTCCGAAGTCGGCGCTCACATCCTCTCCGGTGCCGTGTTCGAACCACGGGCCCTGAACGAATTGTTCCCGGACTGGAAAGAACTCGGCGCGCCGCTGAACACGCCAGTCACACGCGATGACATCTTCGTTCTGAAAAACGCCGACAGCGCGCAGAAGATTCCTGACTTCTTTGTGCCCAAGACCATGCACAACGAAGGCAACTACATCATCTCCCTGGGCAACCTGTGCCGCTGGCTGGCCCAGCAGGCCGAGAACCTGGGCGTGGAAATCTACCCGGGCTTCGCCGCCCAGGAAGCGCTGTTCGACGAGAACGGCGTGGTTCGCGGGATCATCACCGGCGATCTGGGCGTTGATCGCGAAGGCAATCCGAAAGAAGGCCTGTACACCCCGGGCATGGAACTGCGTGCCAAGTACACGCTGTTCGCCGAAGGTTGCCGTGGCCATATCGGCAAGCAGCTGATCAAGCGTTTCAACCTCGACAGCGAGGCCGACGCCCAACATTACGGCATCGGTCTGAAAGAAATCTGGGAAATCGACCCGGCCAAGCACCAGCCAGGCCTGGTGGTCCACACCGCCGGTTGGCCGCTGGACATCATGGGCACCGAGAACACCGGCGGCTCGTTCCTCTATCACCTGGAAAACAATCAGGTGGTGGTCGGCCTGATCGTCGACCTTTCCTACAGCAACACCTTCCTGTCGCCGTTCGACGAGTTCCAGCGCCTCAAGCATCACCCGGTGCTCAAGCAATACCTGGAAGGCGGCAAGCGCATCAGCTATGGCGCGCGTGCTATCTCCAAAGGCGGCCTGAACTCGCTGCCGAAAATGGTCTTCAAGGGCGGCGCGCTGATCGGTTGCGACCTCGGCACGCTGAACTTCGCCAAGATCAAAGGCAGCCACACCGCGATGAAGTCCGGTATGCTCGCCGCTGACGCCGTGGCCGACGCACTGTTTGCTGAAAAAGATGGCACCGAAGAGCTGACCACTTACGTCGACGCGTTCAAGAAGAGCTGGCTATACGACGAACTGTTCGCCAGCCGCAACTTCGGCCCGGCGATGCACAAGTTCGGCCCGATCATCGGTGCCGGTTTCAACTGGCTCGACCAGAACATCTTCGGCGGCAAACTGCCGTTCACCTTGCACGACACCAAGCCGGATTACGCTTGCCTGAAACTGGCGGCTGATTGCAAGAAGATCGACTACCCGAAACCGGACGGCAAGATCAGCTTCGACAAACTCAGCTCGGTGTTCATCTCCGGTACCAACCACGAAGAAGAGCAGCCTTGCCACTTGAAGCTGGCCGACGCGAGCATTCCGATCGCCAAGAACCTGCCGATGTACGATGAACCTGCCCAGCGCTACTGCCCGGCCGGCGTGTACGAAGTGGTGACCCAGGAAGACGGCGAAAAGCGCTTCCAGATCAACGCCCAGAACTGCGTTCACTGCAAGACCTGCGACATCAAGGACCCTGCACAGAACATCACCTGGGTGGCGCCGGAAGGCTCTGGCGGCCCGACTTACCCGAACATGTAAGTCGAATCGCTGAACAACATAGGCTCCCGAAATGGGGGCCTTTTTGTTGCCCGAAATTAAGCCACACCACAAAACCAATGTGGGAGCGGGCTTGCTCGCGAAGGCGGTTTATCATCCAACATTGATGTCAACTGATACACCGCTTTCGCGAGCAAGCCCGCTCCCACAAGGGGATTCGTGGTGTATCAAGCCGCGCGCTCATCCCCAGGATTACGCTCAAAGTAACGCTTGTACTCGCGGCTGAACTGCGACGTGCTCTGATACCCCACCCGATGCGCCACCTGGGCCACGCCCAACCCTTCGCCCAGCAACAACTGCTGGGCCCTGAGCAAACGCAAACGCTTCAAATACTGCACCGGCGACAATAACGTGCTGCGTTTGAAATGCTCATGAAACGTCGACGCACTCATGTTCGCGCAACTGGCCAGGGTCTCGACGTTCAGCGGCTCGGTGTAATGCGCATGCAGATGACTCAGAGACGCCGCGATCCGCGCGAACTGCCCCTGTTGTTCCACCAACGCTCGCAACACATCGGCTTGCGATCCGCGTAACGCCACGAACAACAATTCACGCAAGCGCGCCGGGCCCATGATCTGGCATTCCAGCGGATCGTGCAGGCAGCGCAACAACCGCTCCACACAACCGCGCATGGCATCGTCGAGCACCGCCGAGGTCATGGACTCGGGCGTCTGTGCGGGAACCGTACGCCCCGGTGCCAGCCCCATGGCCAGCACCAATTCACTGAGCAGCACCCGGTCAATGGAGATGGAAACGCCCAGCATCGGGCCATCTGGTGCCGAAAACGTCTCGCATTCGAAGGGTACCGGCAACGCCTGAATCAGGTAATGCCCAGTACCATATTCCAACGTACGCGAGCCCAGATGCGCCAACTTGCCGCCCTGGGCGATGATGACCAGGCTTGGCTCGTAGATTTGCGGGCCACGGGCGACATCGCAACTGGCTCGCATAAGCTGCACGCCCGACAACGCAGTAGGCGCAAAGCCGTCGCGGCTGATCAGCGGCTGGATCAACGAAACCAGGGTGGCATTGGCATCGAGATGACGGGTCAACAACATGGGGGAGCTCTTCACAAAAGAAGTCACAAAAAAAGTCGCGAAAAAAGGGATGAAAGCATCATCGCAGGTCTGAACGCCAATGCGACCAATCAGCGGCGCATGCCGGAGGATTAGGCATGACACCCGGAGGAATCGCCATGGCCGGTCACCCGTGCGGCGCCCAGAATGGCTCGCCTCACCTGTCACCGCTTTTGCGAGGTTCACCATGTACACCGCCATCGGATACGCCGCTCAGTCAGCCACCACTCCCCTCGCCCCGATGAAATTCGAACGCCGCAGCCCACGGGCCGACGACGTTGCGATCGACATTCTCTACTGCGGCGTCTGCCATTCCGACATCCATCAGGCACGCAACGAGTGGGGCATTGCGGTTTACCCGCTAATGCCCGGCCATGAGATCGTCGGAAAAGTCACCGCCGTCGGTGCGAATGTGACCCAACACAAGGTCGGCGATCTGGTCGGCGTCGGCTGCATGGTCGACTCGTGCCGACACTGCGAAGCCTGCCAGGCGGATCTGGAGCAATACTGCCTCGAAGGTGCGACCATGACGTACGCCACCCCGGACCGGGTCGATGGCAGCAACACCATGGGCGGCTACTCCGACAGCATCGTGGTCAGCGAGCACTTTGTCGTTCGTATCCCGGAGAAACTCGACCTGGCCAGCGCCGCGCCGATTCTGTGCGCCGGCATCACCACCTACTCACCGCTCAAGCACTACGGCGTCAAGGCCGGCGACAAGGTCGGGATTCTCGGCATGGGTGGTCTCGGCCACATGGGCATCAAGTTCGCCAAGGCGATGGGCGCTGAAGTGACGCTGTTCACCCGCTCGGCGAGCAAGGCTGAAGAAGCTCGTCGTCAAGGCGCGGACCACGTGATCGTGTCCACCGACGCGGAACAAATGAAGGCGGCCGCAGGACATTTCGACTTCCTGCTGGACACCATTCCGGTGCAGCACGACCTCAATCCCTACCTTGATACGCTGCGTTTCGATGGCGTGCATATTCTGGTGGGTTTGATCGAGCCGATCGATCCACCGGTCCACGCCGCCAAACTGGTACTGGGTCGCCGGGTACTGGCAGGTTCCTTGATCGGCGGCATCGCCGAAACCCAGGAAGTGCTGGATTTCTGCGCCGAACACGGCATCACCTGCGACATCGAAATGCTCGACATCCGTCAGATCAACGAGGCTTACACCCGCATGATTGCCGGTGACGTGAAGTACCGCTTCGTGATCGACATGGCGACGCTGAAAGTCTGATCAGACTTTCGCGCCGAGTTCAGCAGAAAGCCGGGCTGTAACCCCTTTGATCAGGGGAATCAGCTCGGCCATTTTTTCCAGCGGCATGTACGGCACGGTGCTGGCGATGCTGATACCGGCGACGATGCGCTTGCTGGCATCGCGGATCGGTGCCGCCACACAGCGGATCGACGGTTCGTTGTCTTCCAGATCGAACGCGTACCCGCCGGCCACGTACTCGATCATGCGTTGCTGAAACTGCTCCCAGGATTGCTCCGGGTGCTGCGGCCAGAACTGATTTTTCCCACCCACCGGCAAGCTGATTTCGTACAGCCGTTGCCATTCTTCCTGCGAGTCATCGAGCATCAACGCCTTACCGATCCCGGTACGCGCCAATGGCATACGATGGCCGACCCGCGAGCGCATTTCCGGACCGTTGCGCCCCGGATTCTTGAGCAGGTACAACACCTCGTCGCCTTCACGAATCGCCAAGTGAATGGTGTCGCCGGTCAACGCCGACAACTCATCCAGATACGGCCCGGCCAGCGTCACCAGTGGCAGCTCTTCACGCGCCTGGAAACCCAGTTCAATCAGTTTCGGCCCCAGCAGATAACCCACTTGCGGCACCACCCGCAAATATCGCTCGTCCACCAGGCAACTGGCCAGACGATGGGTAGTGCTGCGTGTCGTGCCGATCAGCCGGGCGATTTCCTTGAGATCACGGGCACCACTGGCCACGGCCTGAACCACACCCAAACCACGAAGCAGTGTCTGGGTGCCAGTCGGCGCGGCGTCCTTGGCGATTTTTGGGGCGTCTTCCTGCATATCCAGCCTTACCGTTGAGCGAGTGAACGGGCGGCATTATGGTCGCCCGATGGCCGCGACTACAACTTGATACGCTCGACCTTGCCCACCAGCAACACGTAGGAAAGCGCACCCATCAACGCCAGAAACGAGATATAGGTGATCGCCGGGGCAAACGAATCACCCGAGGCGAGAAAACCGATGACGATCGGCGTGGTAATCGCCGCCAGGTTGCCGATGAAATTGAACACCCCACCGGTCAATCCAAGCAAGCGCGCCGGGGCCAGGGTCGACACCAGCGACCAGGTGATCGACGCCAGACCGTTGCCGAAGAAGGCCAGCGCAAGGAAGGCAATCACCAATGGCGTCGACTCGACGAAGTTGGCGCCGATGATCGAGGTGGAAATCAGCAGGCCACCAATGATCGGCAACTTGCGGGCGAAACCCACCGTGTAGCCGCGACGGATCAAAAAGTCCGAGAAGAACCCCGAACACAGCACGCCGACGAAGGCCGCCAGAAACGGTAGCGACGCCAGCAAGCCAGACTTGATGAAGTCCATACCGCGATATTTCACCAGGTAGGTCGGGAACCACGTCAGAAAAAACCACAGGGTCGAGTTGAGGCAGAACTGGCCGAGGTAAATGCCCCACAACTTGCGTTTGCTCAGGACAATCCCAAGGTCGATCCAGCTGAATTTCGCCTTGGCCTTCGCGGCTTCAGCCTGAATATCCACCAGCCCGCCGCCTTCGCGGATCAGCTCGATTTCAGCGTCATTGGTGCCCTTGAAATCCCGCGGTTCGCGATACACCACATACCAGATCACCGCCCAGATAATGCCCACCGCGCCGGTGCTGACAAACACCATGTGCCAGCCATATTGGTGTTGCAACCAAGCGAGTACCGGCGTGAGAAACGCCAGGCCGACGAACTGCCCGGAGGTGTAGAAACCGATGGCTGTGGCGCGTTCGCGCTCGGGGAACCAGGTCGTCACCACGCGGCTGTTGATCGGATACGCCGGCGCTTCCAGGGCGCCGACGGCCATGCGCAGCACGAACAGCGCGATGAAACTGGCAGCGAAGCCGAGCATCACCGTGGCCACTGACCACAGCAGCAATGCGACGCTGTACAGGATGCGCGGCGGCACCCGGTCCACCAGCCAGCCGCCGGGGACTTGCATGGCGGCGTAAGTCCAGCCGAAAGCGGAAAAGATCAACCCGACATGGATCGGATCGATACCCAGATCGCTGGTCAGCGCCGGGGCGGCAATCGACAGGTTGCTGCGGTCCAGGTAGTTGATCACCACGGTGATGAACAACAGGACCATGATGAAAAAACGCTTGCGACTGGGCGTCACCAACGACGCCTGCCCGGTAAGGGTTTGCGGTTGCATGGGGGGTGCCTCTTCTTATGTTTATTGAGGTCGTGGTTGTTGATCGTTCCCACGCTCTGCGTGGGAATGCAGCCAGGGACGCTCTGCGTCCCAAGAGCGGACGCAGAGCGTCCGGTGAGGCATTCCCACGCGGAGCGTGGGAACGATCACCGCGTGAGTATCACCACTCGGCAAAGCTGCCATCGGCATGGCGCCAGATCGGGTTGCGCCAGCGGTGGCCGACGGCGGCGCGTTCGATCACGTATTCCTCGTTGATCTCGATGCCCAGGCCCGGGCCGTTGGGGATTTTCACGAAGCCCTTGTCGTAGTCGAACACCCGCGGATCTTTCACGTAATCGAGCAGGTCATTGCTCTCGTTGTAATGGATGCCCAGGCTCTGCTCCTGGATGAACGCGTTGTAGCAAACCGCGTCCAGTTGCAGGCACGCCGCCAGGGCAATCGGGCCTAACGGGCAATGCAGCGCCAGCGCCACGTCGTAGGCTTCGGCCATGTTGGCGATCTTGCGGGTTTCGGTGATGCCGCCCGCGTGGGAGGCATCCGGCTGGATGATGTCGACGTAGCCTTCGCTGAGCACCCGTTTGAAATCCCAGCGCGAGAACAACCGCTCGCCGAGGGCAATCGGTGTGCTGGTCAGCGGCGCCAGTTCTTTCAGCGCTTCGTAGTTTTCGCTGAGCACCGGCTCTTCGATGAACATCAGTTTGTACGGGTCGAGTTCCTTCATCAGCACCTTGGCCATGGGCTTATGCACCCGACCATGGAAGTCCACGCCGATGCCGACATTCGGGCCGACCGCATCGCGCACGGCGGCGACGTTGGCCAGCGCCAGGTCGACCTTCTCGAAGGAGTCGAGGAATTGCAGTTCTTCAGTGCCGTTCATTTTCACCGCCGTGAAACCACGGCTGACCGCTTCTTTCGCGGCACGCGCGGTATCTGCCGGGCGATCACCACCGATCCACGAATAAACGCGAATCTTGTCCCGCACCTGTCCACCCAACAGATCGCTGACCGACACACCCAGCGCCTTGCCCTTGATGTCCCACAACGCCTGGTCGATGCCGGCCAGGGCACTCATGTGGATCGCGCCGCCCCGGTAGAAGCCACCGCGGTAGAGCACGGTCCAGATGTCTTCGATGTTGCGTGGGTCCTTGCCGATCAGGTAGTCGGACAATTCCTCAACCGCAGCAGCGACGGTGTGCGCGCGGCCTTCGACCACGGGCTCGCCCCAACCGGTCACGCCTTCGTCGGTTTCGACCTTGAGGAAGCACCAGCGCGGCGGAACGATGAAGGTAGTGAGTTTGGTGATTTTCATCTCTCGTACTCTCTTTTTATTAATGCAGCTCTTATAGATGCAGCGCTCACAGCGCCAAAAAGTCTTAACGCAACGCATTCCAGGCAGCGACATACGCCTTGGCGCGCACCGCCACTTCGTCGGCCGTCATGCCCGGTTTGAACAACCCGGAGCCGAGGCCAAAACCTTTGACGCCGGCCTCGACAAACACCTGCATGTTGTCCGGCGTAATCCCGCCCACCGGCACCAGCACCGTCCCTGCCGGCAACACCGCCAACCAGGCTTTCACAACGGCGGGACCCATTTGTTCGGCCGGGAACATCTTCAGCACATCCGCCCCTTCGGCCAATGCGGCAAAGGCTTCGGTCGGCGTCGCGACACCCGGCGAAAGGAACAGCCCCGCCGCTTTCGCCGCACGCAACACCTTGGCATCGCTGTGAGGCATGACGATCACTTGGCCGCCCGCCGCTTTCACGTGCTCGACCTGTTCCGGCGTCAACACCGTGCCCGCACCGATCAGGCAATCGGCGGGTAAGGTACTGCGCAGGATGCGGATACTTTCGTACGGTTCGGGGGAATTAAGCGGCACTTCAATGACGCGAAATCCGGCCGAGTACAGGACTTCGCCGATGGCTGCCGCTTCTTGCGGACGCAGGCCACGCAGGATCGCGATCAGACCGTTTTGTGCCAGTGCTTGCTTGAGCATGTCAGACCTCCAGTCAGGTTTAACGGGATGGGGGTGTCGTGATCAGTACGGCGGCGACCGCCAACTGCCACAACCCGCGTTCGGTGGCCTGCTCGGCCAGGGTCACCCGGGCAAAACCGCAGGCGTCGAGCGCACGGCTGTAGCGGGCGCAGAGTTGGGTGTTTCCGATGAGGATGATCGAAGGCAGGTGCACGCTGTTGCGTCGGCGCCGCTGAACATTGGCCAGGGCCGACAGTTCATGGCCGATCAACAGGCCGGACAGATAGTCCGGTTGCGCGACGGCGCTGAGTTCGCCGGTCAGCCCCAGACTGCGGGCACTGAACAATGTCGACAGCGGCCCGATCTCGCCGTCTGCCGACAAGGCAACCCGCACGCCACGATCAAACGCTTCGCCATCGAAAGACGCGCCGCGCTGCTGAGTGCGCCCCAGAATGCTGTGTTCACTGAGGACGGCGAAGACTTCGCCGGTCATGAAGGTATCGAAATGCACGATGCAGCCGTCGGCCACTTCCACCCATTTCGAATGGCTGCCCGGCAGGCCGATCAACAGATCGTTGCCCGCCCCGCTCGGCAGATTCTGCAACACGCCGAGAACTTGGGTTTCCTCGCCGCGCATCACGTTCGGCAAGCGCGAACGCTGAATCACCCCCGGCACGATGTGCACATCAACACCGCGAAGACTGCGAACGATTTGTAGGGAAGTTCCGAGATTGGCGACGTTCGCCGGCGTGTCGCAGTAGGTCGCTTCGCGCCAGCCCTGAGCACTGCCGACCATGCCACACGCAATCACCGGCAAATCGGGCTGCGCATCGAGCCAGTCACCACAGGCCTCATCGAAGGCCAGTTCAAAGCCGTCGGCGCATGCCTGGCCGGCGATGATTCGCGGCGTCTTGGGCAGCTGCATGATCCCGGATGACAGCGAGCGCTGTTCCAGCACCTGGCCACCGAAGCCGAGTTTGTAAGCACGTAATGAGGTCGTCCCCCAATCGAGCGCGATCAATTGCGCCAGCATCGCTTCACCTGTTTTGTTTTTTGGCAGTGAGTGAGCTGGACTATAAACCTGGACGAAGGTAAATCTCAATATATAAATATCAATCCCATATATTGGGAGATGACACAAAAAAAGATCGTAGCCCTCGGCAGTCCCTACAGATTCGATGTACGACGCAATAGCGCGGTCGAACACAATCCCGTGTAGGAGTTGCCGAGGGTTGCGATCTTTCAGGGGGTCAATTGCCCTCGGCAAAATCCCTTAACACCGCCCCATCCATCCGATACCGCACCCACTCCTCCTGCGGCTGTGCACCGAGGGATTTGTAGAATTCGATCGCCGGTTTGTTCCAGTCCAGCACACTCCATTCGAAACGGCCGCAGTCATTGGCGCAGGCAATTTTCGCCAGGTGGCGCAGCAAGGTTTTGCCGGCGCCACCGCCCCGTTGTTCAGGCGTGATGTAGAGGTCTTCGAGGTACAGGCAGTTGCTGCCCAACCAGGTGGAATAGCTGAAAAAGAACACCGCAAAGCCGATCGGCAAGCCATCGCGCAGACAGATCAGGCCATGGGCGGTGGCGCCTTCGCTGAACAGGCTACGCTCGATGTCAGCGACACTGGCGATGACTTCGTGGCGGGCACGTTCGAAGTCCGCCAGTTCAGTGATGAACGCGAGGATTTGCGGAGCATCGCTGGGGGTTGCCGGGCGGATTTCGATCGTCATGAACGTGCCTTGTCAAAAGTTGAAAACGCCATACTAAGTCCGCGCGCAGCGCTCGTCACATACTGTAGGAGCGGGGTTGCCCGCGAAGACGGCGGTACAGTCAAAATTGATGTCGCCTGACATACTGCTTTCGCGGGCAAGCCCGCTCCTACAGGGTATTCATTGATCACAAAAACCGGGTTGAATCCAAGGAGTTCCATGGCCATCACTGTTTTCGCACCTTTGCACAATCTGGCTTCTGAACTGCTGCCTCATGCTCTGGAAACTGGCGAGGATGGTGCCCATGATCTGTCGCACTTGCAGCGGGTGTGGCACAACGTACGCACGCTTCATGCCCAAGAAGGCGGCGATCTAGAGGTGCTGCTGGCAGCCGTGCTGTTGCACGATTGCGTGGCGGTGGAGAAAAACTCGCCGTTGCGCTCACAGGCATCACGACTGGCGGCGCAGAAAGCTTCGACAGTACTGGTAGCCTTGGATTGGCCTGACGCAAAAATCACTGCGGTCGCCCACGCCATCGAAGCCCACAGTTTCAGTGCCAACATCACGCCCACCACCCTCGAAGCGAAAATCATCCAGGACGCCGACCGCCTGGACTCCCTTGGCATGCTTGGCGTGGCGCGTACCTTCTACATTGCCGGGCGCATGGGCAGTGCGTTATACGACCCGTTGGACCCAGAGGCAAAAGAACGGGACTACGACGACAAACGTTTTTGCCTCGATCATTTCCAGACCAAACTGCTGCACTTGGCGGACGGTTTCCAAACGACTACCGGTCAACGTCTGGCACAGATTCGCCACGAACGCCTGAAGGGTTTCATGGAGCTGTTCAAGGAAGAAATCGGCGTCGACCAATAAGCTTGGGCGACACCACTCGTCGTTCATCAGGCACCAATCCAGCTCGGGAAGGACCAATATCGGGTAAGGACTCTAATCAACGGAGACGACACCATGATCACGTCCCGACTGACCACCCTCGCTCTCACCACATTGCTCACCTCTGTCGTATTCGCCGCGACCAGCTCTTCCGGGACCGACCCGACCGATCCAATCGAAAGGCCCGAATCCGCGGCCACCCAAGGCATCGACAGCGGCCGTTCGCCTTCTCCGACGGCCACAGACCCACGGGTTTATCACGACGATGCGGACCCTCAGGGCGGGATGAATACACCTGGTATCCAAACTCCTGATAACGCCGGAACCGGCGTCGGCTCGAAAACCACCACCGGTGGCTCGGGCTCCGAAGGCCGTAGCGTCAATTAATAAGTTCGCCGATGCGAGCGAACATGCAATACCCATCCATCCTGACGAAGAGGTAACCATGAACGTCGATAAAAACCTGGAAAAAGAAGTCCTGACTCGCCTGCTGCACGCCCACCCAAATGGCTTGGGCAAGGAGGTTCTGGACAATTACCGGGGGGAGAGAGTCGTGGCAAGTACCCTCGCGACTCTGCAAGAGCGGGGATTGATTCAGCACGGTCATGTGACCTGTAACGAGGCAGGCGAGCACTCGTTGAACCCGCCAATCAAACTCAGCGCAGCAGGGGTTGAAGCAGCGCGCAAGCTGGATAACTAATCCTATTGAAGCCCCTATTGGAGCTGGCGAAAGCTCCTACAGCCAGGAGAAATCCCATGCCTCGTGGAAGCAAAGACAAATACACCGCCGAGCAAAAACGCAAGGCTGAACACATTGAAGAAAGCTACGAGCACAAAGGCGTATCGAAAGATGAAGCCGAAGCTCGTGCCTGGGCCACGGTGAACAAGCAGTCGGGTGGCGGTGAACGCGCCGGCGGCTCCGGGCGCAAGAAACCCGCCAGCGCCAAGTCTGCAGATCGCAAGGAATCAGCCCGACGTGCGGTGGCCACCCGTGAAGGCAAGCCACGCAATAGCAAGGCTTCGCGCGATACGCAGACGGTGGACAGCCTGATGAAAGAAGCCCGGGCGAAGAAGATTCCGGGGCGCTCGAGCATGCGCAAGCAGGAGTTGATCGAGGCGTTGCGCAAGGCGGGTTGAAGATCTGAATTGATGGTGAGTTTGAGGGCCTCTTCGCGAGCAAGCCCGCTCCCACAGGGTTCGTGTCGTTAACAAATCCCCTGTGGGAGCGGGCTTGCTCGCGAAAGCGGTGGATCAGACACCGAAAGTCTCGAGAATCAACGCATCCACCTCAGCCGCCCCCGGCGAGGTCGCCGGCCCCCACCGAGTGACCGCCAACGCCGCAGCCGCATTCGCCCGCCGCGCCGCTTCGACTGCCGATAATCCGTGCGCCAACCCGGCGACAAAAACGCCTGCGTGAGCATCCCCCGCGCCATTGCTGTCCACCGCCACGACCTTGAATCCCGGTACATGCCGGTGATCGCCGCACTGGCTGATCCAGCACCCCTGTGGCCCATCGCGAACCACCATCAAGGTGTTCGCCGATAAATGATCCGCCAGTCCATTCAACGCCTCGGCAATGTCCGTCGTCCCGGTAAACCGCAGCGCCTCGACACGGTTACCGGTCCACAGATCGATGCGCGGCAACAAGGCCTTCATCAGCGGCGCGTCCGGCGAATCCGCCAATGGCCCGGGATCGAATACCACCGTGATCCCGTCCGGCAAATCCAGCACCCAATCCACCAGCGCCTGAGCCTTGCCGTCATGCAGCAGGCTATAGCCGCTGACATAGACAAAGTCGCCCGCCTCCGCCACCACGCTCGCCAGATCTTCGGCAGTCAATTCACTCTCGGCACCGATGCAGGAAATGAACGTGCGCTCGGCCGAGGCTTCGGTCAGCGCGACGCACAGTCCGGTGTCGCGCTCGGTGCTCTGTTCGATGCCTGGCCGAATGCCTTCAGCCATCATCGCCTCTCGGGCCAGATCACCGAAACGGCCGTTGCCATGGCGCCCGAGGTAAACCACCGGCAACCCGTTTCGCCGGGCCGCAGCCATCACATTGAAGCCACCGCCGGCCTCGAAACGGGCGGATTGCGCCAGCACGTCACCGCCCGATTGAGGCAATTTATCCACGGCCATGACCAGATCGATCATGACCTGACCGGTGTGCAACAGCTTAGACATGAGCGCTCTCGAGCAACGCGGCGCGGCGATCCCTGGCACCGCCGAACATCCAGTAAATGCCACCGGCCACCAGGAACGTCACGATCCAGCCGAGGCCGTTGTGGCCCAGCCAGGAGTCGGACAGAAAGCCCCGGAACCAGACATCTTGTTCAGTAGTGCCAATGGTGGTGAAGCTGAAGCCCAATACAATCGCCAGCGCCCACGCACCAAAGGCGCGCCACTCGACGCCACCGCGATACCAGTAGGCGCTGCTCGGGCTGACGTCCAGCAGGTCTTTGGGGCTGTAGTAATGCCGGTGAATCAGGTCGACCACAAAAATCCCGACCCACGCCGTGATCGGCACGGCCAGCAAGGAAATGAAGGTGATGAACGGGCCGTAGAAGCTCTCGGCGATCAGCATGAAGTAGATCGAGCCGGCGAAGATCGCGACGATATCGAGCACCACGGCATACACGCGCTTGACCTTCAGGCCGAGGGTCAGGCTGGTCAAACCGGCGGAGTACACCGACAGGTTGTTCGACAGCAGCAACCCGCCGAACGCGGTGATCAGGTACGGCACGGCCATCCAGGTCGGCAGCATGTCGCGGATCGCGACAATCGGATCAGTCGCCGTGGCCAGATCATTGTTGCCCACTGACAGCAAACCACCGAGGGTGATCAGCAGCACCAGCGGAATCCCCGCACCGAAAGCCGCCGACGCCACCAGACGCACGGCGTTGACACTGCGATGCTGGTAGCGCGACATGTCGGCGCCGGCGTTGCCCCAACCGATCCCGGTGCCGGCGGCCATGGTGCCGATGCCGATGATCATCGCGCTCAGGGGCGCTGGCGTGGCGTTGAATACGGCGCTCCAGTCGATGGTCGCGCAGAGGAAACCGCCGACCAGGATGTTCAACGCACCGAACACGTAGGTCGCCCATTTCTGGATCACTAGCAACGTGGCATGACCGAGGCCGGACACCGACAACGTCAGCAGCACAAAAATCGCGATGAACATCAGGGTCAGTAGCGGCGCGCTTTTGGCTTCCACCGGCGAGCCGAACAAAATCGAGCACAACGACAACAAGACGAATGCGGCGGTGGTGGTGTTGACGGTTTCCCAACCCAGACGCGACATCAGCGAGACCAGCGTCGGGCCGATATTGCCGCGCACCCCGAAAATTGCTCGCGACAGCGTCAGGCTCGGTGCGCGACCGCGACGACCGGCAATGGAGATGATCCCGACCACCGCGAAAGACCCGACGGCACCGAGGATCGCGACGATGATTGCCTGCCAGATCGCCAGGCCACGAAAAGCCACCAGCGTGGCGCCCAATGGCAAGCCGAGGATGGAAATATTCGCCGCGAACCAGACCCAGAACAGTTGCTGTGGATGACCGTTGCACTCCCCTTCCGGCACCGGCTCGATGCCACGGGTTTCCAATTGCCCGGCACTTTGCCCGGTATTCGATGAAGTCATGAAAATGCTCCTGTTGCCATTGTTTTAGTTATGGGCAATTTCGGAAATCGACATAACGTTCTGGCGATCCTGTCCATATCTGTGCGCTCCATTGCGGTGAAAAATCTCAAATGCGCGTTGCGCCCTTCGCGAGCAAGCCCGCTCCCACAGGTACGGCGTGCATCTCAAGGTTTGTACTATTCCTGTGGGAGCGGGCTTGCCCGCGAAGGCGGCGGTACAGTCAACATTGATGTCGCCAGATAAACCGCTTTCGCGAGCAAGCTCGCTCCTACAGGGATTTCGCTTAACGACGCAGAGCCAGCAGCCCTTGCACCAACGGTTTCAACTCCAACGAATTAACGGCTTTGACCTTTTCGATCATCGCCACCGGCCAACTCTCAAGCCCCAGACAAGCCCCAAGCATGGCGCCGAGCATCGCCGCGATGGTGTCGGTATCACCGCCCAGGCTGGCAGCCATGCACAACGCTTCGAAAGCGCTCATCTCTGCGATAGCCACTTGCTGAGCCAGCGCAAACGACACCACCACCGATTCCTGCGAGGCGACCGACGTGCCGATCACGTCGTACAGCACGTCCGCCAGCAACGCCTTGTCGCTGTCGATGCTGATGCTCTTCGCCCAACTGATGCGCGAGGCGATACGCCCGCCAGCGACCCAGTGGCCATGGCGTTCGGCTTGCTGAGCGATCTGCTGGCCGAGGTTCAACGCCTCGCCCAGCTCCATGCCGTTGATCCCGGCAGAAACCACCGCCGCCACTGCCGCCGCGCTGGCAATTCCCAGCGTGGTGTTGTGGGTCACCTGACAGGCTTGCACCACGGCGCGGATGAAACGCTCGGGATCGGCAACATCGGCCGCAATCCCCACCGGCGTGATGCGCATGGCCGCGCCATTGGTGGTGCCATAGCGACCGGCCTCTTCCAGCGAGTGGCCGGCGAGAATCATCTCGATTGCGCGTTTGGTCGAGGGGCCGAGCAAATCCTGCGAGCCCTTGGCCTGCATCCCGGCTTCCCATTCGATCAAGCGTTGGGCCAACACTGCCGGTTCGATCCGGCCTTCGCCTTCAATCAACAACTGACTGATCAGGATCGCCTGTTCGGTATCGTCAGTGATCGAACCTTTGGGCATATTCGCGGCAATCGGTTGATCCGGGCCAGCGTCTTGCAGATCGGTGATTTCGCCAAAGCGCGCCCTGATCTCGGCACGGCTCAAGGATTGGGTCGGCATGCCCAACGCATCGCCCAGGGCCAGTCCGTAGAACGCGCCGAGGGCACGGTTGAGCGCGGTCATTTTTTTGCAGCACCAATATGCAGGTGCAGACGAAAGTGCACCGGATCGAGCAGGCTTTCGACCTGTTCCATGAATCGGTCTTGCCGGTCGTAAGTGGTGCGCAAGGCTTTGAGAAATACTGTGCCGACCGGACGGCCGAGCAGTTCAGCGTCTTCGGCGTTCAAAGGTTCGGCGCCGATCCACTGATCCCCGCGCTCGCCGATGTAGCCGTAGGCGGCCAGAGTGATGGTCAGGGAATCGTCGATCAGACCGACTCGCGGCAGGCCTTCCAGGCCCCCGGTGGCGGGCATCAATGAGCGCTCAAGAGACACCAGCGTGCCATCGGTGCCGCGGCGGCGACGGTCGAGGGTAATGAACTGATCGATACCGAAACGCGACAGCAGGTCCGGACGGGTCACCGCTTCCAGTCGCAGCACTTCGGTATTGATCAGCGCCCCGCTGTCGACCAGCGCCTGCCCCCACCCGTTGCGCTGATCGAGCACCACACCATCGTAAGTAACGATAGAGCCCACCGCGCCTTGCATAACGAGGGTATGGCGTCGTTTCAGTTCGGCCAGGGCTTCACGCAGCGTGCCTAGGCTGACTTTGAATTCCTGAGCCAATCGATGTTCGCCCGGCAATAGAATGCCGTCCTCCATGAGGCCGTTTTCAATGCGCCGGATGAGCTCGTCGCCCACCTGTTGTTTCTTGTCAATTCGTACCGGTCTAATCATGCACACCTCGGGTGTACCGTCATAGCTGAAACGGGTTGGGGCGAGCAAGGAATATTTTGTGAAAGTGGGTGAAGAATCCTCCAAATGATCGTTCCCATGCGCAGCAAAGGAATGCCTCAATGGACGCTCTGCGTCCGCTGTTGGGACGCGGAGCGTCCCAGGCTGCATTCCCACGCAGAGCGTGGGAATGATCGGTGACAGCCCACTCCCACAGAGAAAATCAGCGTTGTTTCAGTCGGTCGATTACGACGGCCAGCAACAAGATCGAGCCACGAATCACGTACTGATAAAAGGTATCGATATTCTTCAAGTTCATCGCATTCTCGATGATCGCCAGAATCAGCACCCCGGCAATCACATGCCGAATCATCCCGATGCCACCACTCAACGACACCCCGCCGAGCACGCAAGCCGAGATCACTGTCAGCTCGAAACCCTGGCCAATCATCGGCTGACCGGACGTCATGCGCGACGCCAGAATCACCCCGGCCAATGCGCCGATCAGACCGTGCACGGCGAAGATGATGATCTTGGTCCGGTCAACGTTCACCCCGGCCAGCAACGCCGCTTCCTGGTTGCCGCCGATGGCCATGGTGTTGCGACCGTAGGTGGTGTAATTCAGCAGCCAGCCGAAAAACAGGAAGCAAACGATGGTGATCAGAATCGGCACCGGCACGCCGAGCAATTGGCCGTTGCCGAAGACAAAGAACTGCTCCTGGGACACCCCCACTGCTTTGCCATTGGCAAAAATGTAAGCCAGGCCACGAACGATCTGCATCGTCGCCAGCGTGGTGATCAACGCATTGACCCGCAGCTTGGCGATCACAATCCCATTGATCAGCCCGACGATCAGCCCCATCACCAGCGCCGCACTCACGCCGAGGAACACGCTGTCGGTGTCGCGCATCACCACCGCCGCAACCACGCCGGCGCAGGCAATCACCGAGCCCACCGATAAGTCGAAATGCCCGGACGCCAGGCAATACAACATGGTGCACGCGGCAATCCCTGTCGTAGAAATCGCCAGACCGAGCCCGCGCATATTCAGCGGCGACAGGAAGTTGTCGATCAGCAAGGTGCACAGCAAGAAGATCCCCACGGCCGCCAGCAGCATCACCCAGTCATCGAGAAAGCGCCGCAAGTCCAGCGGTTTGCGCGGGGTTGGCAGAGCGTTGTTTTGGATGGTCATAGTCACCTCTCAGTTCGCCACGTCGGCAGCGCGTTGGCGTGGCAAAGCCAGTTGCAGCAGGTTGGATTCATTGGCTTGTTCGCGGGTCAGTTCGCCGCGCATCGCGCCTTCGCAGAGCACCAGGATGCGGTCGGAAATGCCCATGACTTCCATCAGGTCGCTGGACACCACGATCACCGCAATGCCGCTGGCGGCCAGGTTGTGAATGATCTGGTAGATCTCGGCCTTGGCGCCGATGTCGATGCCGCGAGTCGGTTCATCGAGCAACAGGACTTTCATTGGCATCGACAGCCAGCGACCGAGAATCGCCTTCTGCTGATTGCCACCAGACAGGTACATGATTTTCTGCGCCGCGTCGGGCGTCTTCACCTTCAGCGCCTTGATCTGCTTGTCGGCATTGTCCTTTTCCCACAAGCCGCGCAACAGGCAACCGAAGGTGGAATGGGCGCCGCGAGCGCTGATGTTGATGTTCTCGGCGACGCTGGCGAGCGGCAGGATGCCTTCCTTCTTGCGGTCCTCGGGGCACAACAAAATCCCCGCCGCGATGGCATCGCGGGGCGAACGCAACTTCAGTTCACGACCGCGCAGCTCCAGGCGCCCGGCGGTGTTGCGCGTGAGCCCGCTGAGCATCCGGAACAGTTCGGTGCGCCCGGCCCCGACCAGGCCGAACAGCCCGAGTATTTCACCCTTGTGCGCCTGGAAACTCACCGGTTCACGCAAGCCCGGCCCCAGCAACCGGTCGACCTTGAGTGCCACTGCGCCGCGGGGACGACTGCGGTAATCGTAGATGTCCTGAATGTCACGACCGACCATGCACGTCACCAACTGGTCATGGCTCAGCGCGCTCATGTCCTCGAAGGTGCGCACGAAGCGACCGTCCTTGAACACTGTCACCGCGTTGCAGATACGGAACACTTCTTCCATGCGATGGGAGACGTAAAGCACCACTTTGCCTTCGTCGCGCAGGCGACCGATGATCGCCATCAAGCGATCGATCTCCCGCGCCGACAGGCTGCTGGTGGGTTCGTCGAACGCAATCACATGCGCACCACGGGACAACGCCTTGGCGATTTCCACCAGTTGCCGTTGGCCGAGGGACAAGCGTCCGACTTTCTCTTGCGGGTCGATTTCATCGGCCAGGCCTTTAAGGCAGGCCAATGCCTGTTGCCGCAAAACGCCGCGATTGATCAGGCCGAAACTCGCCGGCAGATGGCCGAGAAACAGGTTCTCGGCGACGGTCATTTCCGGCACCAGGTGCAGCTCCTGATGGATCACCGCGACCCCGCTGCCAATGCTGTCGGCGGTGGACTTGAAGACCCTCGTCTGCTCGCCGATCTGCAGATCACCGCTGCTCGGCGTGTAAGCACCGCCGAGGATTTTCAGCAGCGTGGATTTACCGGCGCCGTTCTCGCCCATCAAGGCGTGAACCTGCCCCGGATGGGCGACGAAGCTGATGCCGTCCAGCGCCTTCACCCCGGGAAAGGTCTTGCCGATCCCGTTGAAGCGCAGGCTGCCGCCGATACTCTGTTCATGTGTTTGTACTTGCGCGTGCATAAACCCACCTCATCACACCGGTCAGGCAGCCCCGTCGCCAGGGCTGCCGATGAAATCAACCGCGCCTCAGTTCCACAGGCCGATTTTTTCCAGTTCCTGCTTGAAGTTGTCGCGCGTGATCAGCGTAACGTCGTCCATCGCGGTGTATTTCGGCGGTTCTTTGCCGGTGGTGACCCACTCGTACATCATGCTCGCGGTGTTGTAGCCCTCGATGTGCGGGCTCGGCAGCATCGAGCCGAAGAAACCGCTGTTGGGTTTCTTCAATTCGCCGATGGCATCGGTGCCGTTGATGCCGATGCCGATCACGTTGGCCGCGGCGAAACCGGCACTCTCGGTGGCCCGCACGCCGCCCAGCACGGTGTTGTCGTTCATGCCGCCGATGATCAGGTTTTTCGCCGTGCCCGGCAGCTTCACCAAAGCCGAGTTGGTGGCGTCCATGCTGCCCGGTACGTCGAGGGTTTTCAGTGCCGAGAAGAGGATGTGGTCTTTCGGCATACCGGCGTCTTCCAGCGCTTTGACAGAACCGTCGGTGCGTTTTTTGCCGGTATCGAGTTCGTTGTAGGTGTTGATCACCGCGTAGGTGTCTTTCCAGTCCCAACCGCGTTTTTTCGCTTCGGCGGCCATGGCGGCGCCCTGCTTCTGGCCGACTTCGAAGGCGGCCATGCCGAGGTACGGCACGTTCTCCATGAACTTGCCGCCGGCATCGACGAAACGGTCATCGACGGCGATCACTTTCAAACCGTTGAGCTTGGCCTTGGCCATGATTGCCGGGCCGAGGGATACGTCCGGCGGGCAAATCACGAAGCCCTTGGCGCCGTTGGCCGCCAGGCTGTCGATGGCCGAGAGGGTTTTCTCACCGTCAGGCACCGCGATCTTGATGACAGTGAAGCCCTTGTCCTTGCCGGCCTTTTCGGCGAAGGCCCATTCGGTCTGGAACCAGGGTTCTTCCGCTTGCTTGACCAGAAAACCGATCTTCACTTCCTCGGCCGCCAGCAACGTACTGCTCAGGCTGACCGCGGTAACCGCCAAAGCGGCACAGCACAGGGAACGGATCCCACGACGACGTTTCATAAGCTGACTCCTTGTTATTTTTTTTGAGCGTTATTTGAAAGCCTTCAAAGCATGCAGCCAATAGTCATATCGTATGATGATTGTATTTCAGGCGTAGTTTCGCGCCTGAAATCCGAGTTATTCAGTCGTGGTACATCACCGAGCGACCACCATCGATGGTGATGCACGAAGCGTTGATGAACGGCGCTTCATCGCTGGCCAAAAACACGGCAGTCATCGCCACTTCAATCGGCTGGCCGATGCGCCGCGGTGGATGCAGGTCGAAGGCCCGCTGACGTTCAGCATGGGGGTCGGCAAAACCGTTCCAGTAATCGACGTTCAGTTGGGTTTCGATGTAGCCCGGCGCGATGGCGTTGACGCGAATGCCTTTGGGCGCGTATTCGATACCCAAGGCGCGGGTCAGCCCGAGCAAGCCATGTTTGGCCACCGGGTACGGGAAGCAGCCGGGAATGATGTGAGTGGAATGGGTCGAGGCGATGTTGATGATGCTGCCGATGCCCTGCTCGATCATGTGCGGCAACACGGCTTTACAGCCATACCAGGCGCCGTCCAGGTCGATGGCGAAACAGCGATGCCAGTCTTCTTCGGTCATTTGCAACGGGTCGCGGAACACATTGACCCCGGCGCAATTCACCAAAACGTCGATCCGGCCGTGAAGTTCGATGGCCAATTCGGCCATGGCGTGCAGGTCGTGCTGGCGCGATACGTCGGCCTTGATCGCTACGATATCCGCGCCTTGTTCACGCCAATGCGCCGCGACTTTTTCAACTTTCTCGGCCTGGATATCACTGATGATCAGCTTGGCCTGCTGAGAGGCAAAGGTCGCGACAATCGCCTCGCCGATTCCCTGAGCCGCGCCGGTCAGCAGCACGACTTTGTTTTTCAGGCGCTCACCCTTCGGTGGTTCGGGCACCGGCGGCAAGGACAGAGGTTCAGCCATGGATCAACGCTCCTGTTTGAAGGCACGACGAAAACCGGACATCTGTCGATGTCCGGTCAAAAAGCTTTTGGGAATGGTCAGGCAGGCGCGAAAACACCCGGGCGCCGAGGCGGCCTGAAGCACTGACTCCGTAAGGGAGTGCGGTGGAATATCGCTGCATCACTTCACCTGTTTTGTTTTTTTAAGTGTGAGTGCGTGTAACTGATGGGGCCGACTATAAACCCGGCCGCCAAATAATCTCAATATATAATTTTACATCCCATATTTAGGGATTTATCCGGCAAACCGCTGACAGGCTTTTCCTGGCACATCCACTCGAACCGATAACAGCGCGCCATCCAGTGGATGATCGAGCGGGCTTGCGGCGCTGGTGATGTACAGGGTTTTGAAGTCTTCGCCACCGAATACACAACTGGTGGGACGGCTAACCGGTAATTCGATCACCCGATCTACATGACCTTCCGGGGTCAGCCTGAGCAGACAACTGCCATCCCAACGGGCATTCCATATATAGCCCTCGGCATCCATCGCCGAGCCGTCGGGGCCGCCACGTTCGTGGGGGCCAAACCAGACATGGCCGGTGTCCAGGGTGCCGTCGGTATGGATGAAATGCCGATACAGCGTTTTGTCGAGGCTGTCGGCGAAATACAGGGTTGTGCCGTCGTCGCTCCACAGCAACGTGTTGGGGATGCCTAATCCTCGAAGCAGCGGCGTGACCCGAGCATCGCGGTCGATGCGAAACAGGCCTCCCGAGCGGCGCACGACGGGCAAATCTTCGCCCTGCTCACCGATGTTGTTTTGCAGGGTGCCTAGCCAGAGCCGGCCTTGGGCATCGCAGCGAGCTTCATTGGCGCGATTGCCGGGTTGTGGATCGGCGACACAGAACAAGGTCAGTCGAGGTTCCAGGCCTGGGGAATCCAGATCCAGCCGATAAACCCCACTGCTCAATGTCACCAGGGCATCGCCGCTTTCGCAGGGAATGAACGCGGACACGTGCTCCGGCATCTGCCAGATTTGCACATTGGCGCCGATCAGCCTGAGCGCTTGTTTACCGGCGATATCTACCCAATACAGCGCCTGGGTCGGAGCGTCCCAGAACGGGCTTTCGCCGAGTCGCGCACGGTGTCCGGTAACCGCAGTCCACGTCATGAAATCTCCTTTTTATTGCTTTTATGCGGGAGCGGGCTTGCTCGCGAAGAGGCCGTGACATTCACCATCTCTGTCGCCTGACACATCGCCTTCGCGAGCAAGCCCGCTCCCACAAGGGGTTCTTTATTGTTAGCTGGCCTTTTTGTCGGCCATGACTTGGGGGTAGAAGCGTTTGATCGCCAGGTCTGCGTTATCGATCAGGGTCATGCAGGCCCACACCCCCCGCGCGGAATCCCGGGCGGCGATGGCGTTGGCCATGTCTTTGTGGATTGGCAAGGTTCGGCGCAGTTCGTCCGGGTCGGCGGCAGACACTTCGAAAGACACTGCCAGCAACGCGCCGAGGGCCGGGACCATTTGTTCGATGAATTGATTGTGGCTCGCGGCGAGGATGCACTCGTGGAAAAACTGGTCGGCGCGGTTGTAATCGACGCCGCTGTCCACTGCCCGTTCCAGCGCGTTATAGGCCTGGAGCACGGCTTGCACTTGTTCCACCGTCGCCCGCTCACAAGCCCAGCGCACCGCCATGGGTTCGATGGTGCGGCGCAGATCGAGCAAGTCGTCGACGAAGTTTTCCGGCAAGCCGCTGCGCGACAGCCAGCCGACGACTTGCGGATCGAAGAGATTCCAGCGCCGCACCGGCAATACACGTGTGCCGACCTTCGGCCCGACTTCAAGCATGCCTTTGGCCACCAGGGTTTTGATGGCTTCGCGGATGACTGTACGACTGACACCGAGCTGCTCGCCCAAATCGGCTTCGACCTTGATGGTTTCGCCGGGTTTTACCTGGCCGGTAGCAATCCAGCACCCCAGCCAGTCGACCGTCGACGCATGAAAACTGCTGGACATGGGCACCTCGTCGACCGGTGATAAAAAAAACAAACGACACAAAGCCGTTCGCGATGGGTGTCCACGCTAATCATCATATGATTGGGTGTCAATTGGATTTTTAGATGCTCTGCCAAACAGACATGGCTGTTCGTCCGAATACTGGTCGAAGCGCTTTGATCCCATCCACTTTGTAAACTACGGTTAGCCCAGCAGATCGATCTGCTCTCCTTCAAATCCGCTATCGCCAGGTATGAACATGGACATGGATGCGTCTACGAAATACCCCATTGTGTTGGTTCACGGACTTTTCGGCTTCGATAAAATCGCCGGTTATCCCTACTTCTTCGAAATCGAGGAAGCCCTGGAACGTGCTGGCGCTCAGGTATTTGCCGTCAATATTCCAACCGTCAACGGGAATGAGGAACGCGGTGAAAAACTGCTCGAACACGTCAACCGCATTTTGCTGGAAACCGGAGCGGCCAAGGTCAATCTGATCGGCCATAGCCAAGGCCCTCTTGCCGCACGTTACGTAGCAGCCCTGCACCCGGAAAAAGTCGCGTCGGTCACTTCGGTCAGTTGCCCCAATCATGGCTCCGAGATTGCTGACCAACTGCATAAAGCGCTGACGCCCGGAGAGTTGCCCGAAGCGTTCGTACTGGCTCTGCTGGGCGCAGTCGGCACCTTCATTTCATTGATCAGCGGCCATCCGGAAAACCCGATTGATGCTGAAGCGGCTTTCGAATCGCTGACGAGCGAGGGATTGGCTGCCTTCAATCGCAAGTACCCACAAGGGGTGCCAAAGGTTTGGGGCGGGGAAGGCAACGAAATTGAAAACGGCGTGTATTACTACTCCTGGAGCGGGATCGTGCAGAACTTCCAAAGCCTGCAGCCACTCGACCCGAGTCATTTGAACTGTATCGTGCTATCGAAGCTGTTTTATAAAGAGGAAAACGCCAACGATGGGCTGGTTGGCCGCTACAGCTCGCACTTGGGCAAAGTGATCCGCTCGGATTACCCGATGGACCACTTTGATGCAGTCAATCAGATAGCCGGAGTCGACAGCTGGAACGTGAGCCCGGTCAGGCTCTACCTGGAACATGCTGAGCGACTCAAGAGCAAGGGTTTATAAACCCCAAAAAAACGGCCCGCTGAAATAACGGGCCGTTTTTTTCCACAGCACAGAAAGACAGCGCGTTAAGGCTCAAGCCCGATAGGGAAGAATTCGCCACCGCTCCACACGCCCAACCAACGCTGCCCGTCGACTTCATGACTCACCGCCAGCTCCACCAGTTGGTAGAACACATTGCGGTGAATCAGCGCTTCAAGGTTGGTGCGTACATGGACGTAGGGCGCGGGCTCTTGAGTAACCGGATCGATCACCACACGCATAGGATGCTCGGCGCCGGCATCGGCCGTTTCATCGACATTAGTGGTAAAGCGCAAGACCTGATCTTCACCCTCGCCTTCGACTTCCACAGCAATCGCCACGAACGGCGCGTCGTCGACCCTGATGCCAACCTTTTCGACCGGGGTAATCAGAAAGTAATCATCGCCATCGCGGCGAATGATGGTGGAGAACAGCTTGACCATCGGCTTGCGCCCGATCGGCGTGCCCAGATAATACCAGGTGCCATCGCGGGCGATGCGCATGTCGATGTCGCCGCAGAAGTCGGGGTTCCACAAGTGGACCGGCGGCAAGCCTTTGGTTTTGGGGATTTGCCCCAACAGGTCGTTGGCTTTTTGCGGGCCACTCATGGCGTTCTCCTTTGAATTACCGGTCGCTGAGCCCCAGCAGGTTACGAGCGTATTGCTCCAGCGGCGGGCCCAACAAGTCTTCTGGCTTGTTGTCGTGGAACGTCAGTAAACCGCCACGACTCTTGATACGTGCAGTATCAATCAAATACTGGGTGCTGGTCTCGATCAACATGATCTGAATCACGCCATTGTCGATGCCGAGGCGATCCACCTGTTCCTGGTCGAGCCATTCGTCCGAGTTGCCGATGCGGTCGTCAGCCTTGGCGAAACGCGTGTAGAGCAGGTAATGAGCGCCGGCGGCACGGGCTTCACCCATGGCAGCGTCGAGACCTGCCGGGGCGCGGGCGCGGCGGACCATCGGGAAATATTCGATAAAGCCGTTGAAGGCCTCTTCGGCCACCACGTTAGGTCGCGGGTAGGCACTGCCCGGCGGTGCGAAAACGCCTTGGGCGATGTAGATGAACGAGTCCGGTTGAATGCGCAAGTTATTCACGCGACGGCTGTCGCTATGGTCCAGCAGCCCCGCATCGCTCATGTGGTAGCGGGTTCCTTCAGCCATTTCGCTGACATTCATGCAGCCACCAAGCGCCAAAACGGCCAGCAGCAAAACCAGGCTACGCATCCTACCCTCCAGAGGCCGGTGACGGAAAACCGGCGAATGGCCGTGGAATGCAGCTTTTGCGCCAGCTCGATGTGACAAGGCGTGTCAGGTGATTTTTGGGGGACCGGAAGATAGCTTTCGCAGGCAAGCCTCGGTCTTGTGTATGACCTGTAGGAGCGAGGCTTGCCCGCGAAGAGGCCCGATCAGCCGCCGATAATCTTCATGATGGTCGCGCCACCGGAGAACGCCACTTCCTGTTTGTCTCCCAGCGCTTTGACCAACAGTCGCTGCAACGCCGGCAGTGCCTGGTGACGAGGTTTGTCCAGCAAGTCGCCGACATAGTGACGATTGCTCGACGACAGGCAGCCATGCAACCAACCCGTGGACGACAAGCGTAGACGCGAACAGGTGCGGCAAAACGGAACGCTTTCGTTGGCGATCACGCCGAAGTGGCCCAGCCCCGGAATCTGGTAACGCACCGCCGTGGCATCGACCGGCGCATCGGCCTGAAGGTACTCGTAGCGTTCGCCGATCAGGCTCAGCAACTGCTGGAGGCTGACGAACTGTTGCAGGAAGGCATTGGAGTCGCTGGCCAGGTGGCCCATGCGCATCAACTCGATGAAGCGCAACTCGTAGCCGCGTTCCAGGCAGTAGTCGAGCAGTGGCATTACCTGATCGAGGTTCTGCCCACGCAGTGGCACCATATTGACCTTGATCTTCATGCCAGCCGCTGCGGCCTGGTCCATGCCGTCGAGGACGGTCGCCAGATCACCGCCGCGCGCAATGCTGCGAAAAGCACTGGCATCCAGGGTATCGAGGGAAACGTTGATGCGCCGAATGCCGGCGTCTACCAGCAATGGCAACTTCTTCGCCAGCAACTGACCATTGGTGGTCAGGCTGATATCCGCCAGGCCCATCTGCCCGACGGCGGTCATGAAGGCTTCGAGTTTGGGGCTGACCAGTGGCTCGCCACCGGTAATGCGCAAACGCTCGATGCCCGCGGCCTCGATCAGATAGGCCACGCCGCGTGCCATCGCCTGCGCCGACAACTCATCCTGCGCAGCCACCAGCCGCTTGCCGTTGGGCACGCAATAGGTACAAGCGTAGTTGCAGGCTGAGGTCAGACTGATCCGCAAATTGCGAAAACGCCTGCCTTGACGGTCAACGATCATGATCACTCCGGCGAAAGAAGATTCGAACGCGCAAAACTTGACTCACAAATCAAGTTTTAGCAAGCCCTATGCCTGAGTATATTCCTGCGGTACTGCGCCATGTAGCTAAATCATGGCGCAACAAGGCAACTGTCGGGTTCAGTTGCTCGGCGTGTCGGTATCACGTTTGCGCTTGTTGCCCATGCGCACGCCGATGTCCATCAAAAACTGGAAGAAACCTTCCTGATCTTCCAGCACGTTGCTCCAGAACGGCGAGTGATACAGCGCCACGGCGCCGTGCACCAGCGCCCAGGCTGCGCAGTAATGGAAGTATGGCGGCACGTCTTCGAGTTTGCCTTCGCTGATCCGGCCCTTGATCAGCAGGGTCAGGCGCTCGAAGTTCGAGGCGCGGATCTTGTGCAGCTCCTCGACCATCTCCGGCACCTGGTTGCCCTTGACCACCTTTTCTTCCAGGCGATCGAACAACCGATAGCGTTGCGGATCACGCATGCGGAATTCGAAGTAGGCCCGGGACAGGGCTTCCTTGTCCTTATCGACATCGGCCGAATGCAACAGCTCGTTCAAATCGCGCTCGTAATCGAGCATCAGTCGCAGATAGATCTCCGCCTTGGATTTGAAGTGCTTGTAGATCGTGCCTTTGCCGATACCGACGGCATCAGCAATCATCTCGACGGTGACACTGTCTTCACCTTGTTCGAGGAACAGCTTGAGCGCGGTATCGAGAATTTCTTGCTCGCGGCGACGAAACTCACGGACCTTACGAGGTTCTTTATGCATAAGAAAAGGTCTGTAGGGGTCAAAATTCGAAGCCGCGTATTATGCCTAACTTACGCCAAAATGCACGGATCATCCGACCATATATATGTTTCTTGATGAATTCGCACACTCTCGCAGGTGAATGAGAACTCAACCGAAGCGTACGTATTCCAAATTTGTTTAAAAACCCGACCAGCTAAACTGGACTCGGCGCAATACTGATCAATACTTCAACTGTCGGCGAGGCATCTCCCCCAAGTGTCGCGCCGATGAAGGTGCCAAAGGATTGCGTGCCTTTGTTTTACTCCTAATGGTCTTAACCCGGATTCACCCCCCAGAACCCGGGTTTTTTTTGCCTGCGATTCAGCGGCCAGCCCCCCGCTAGGCTGCGATCTTTTTAACGTTACACCGATGTCCTGACGTGCGCCAACGGGAACAAACGCTTGAAATTCTCGGTGGTCTGCTCGGCAAATCGCTCGTAGGACTCACCTCGCAACATTGCCAGAAATTCCGCTACCTCACGCACGTACTGCGGCAGGTTCGGTTTGCCGCGATAAGGGATCGGCGCCAGGTACGGCGAGTCGGTTTCCACCAGCAACCGGTCAGCCGGTACCTTGCTGGCCACATCCCGCAGGGCATCGGCATTGCGAAAAGTGACAATACCGGACAAGGAAATGTAATACCCCATGTCCAGCGCAGCCTTGGCCATCTCCCAGTCTTCGGTGAAACAATGCAGCACACCCGCCTGAGGCAGTGCTGCTTCGCGCAGCAGCTCCAGGGTATCGGCCCGCGCGCCACGGGTATGGATGATCACCGGTTTGCCGGTCTGCCCCGCCGCTTGTAGGTGCAGACGGAATGACTCCTGCTGCAACGCAGCCGCTTCTGGCTCGTAATGGTAATCCAGGCCGGTTTCACCAATCGCCACCACCCGTGGATGATTGAGTTCGCGCAACAGCCAATCCAGCGCCGGAGCAGCACCCGGCTGTACATCGAGTGGATGCACGCCGACCGAACAGTCGACATCGTCGTAACGTTCGGCCAGGGCTTTGACGTCGGCGGCGTTCTCGGCGCTGACGCCAATACACAGAAAGTGCCCTACCCCGCGCTCACGGGCCGCATCGAGTGCGGCGTCCAGGGAACCGTCGTGGGCGGTGAGGTCGAGGCGATCAAGGTGACAATGGGAATCTACGAGCATAAAAGGCTGCAACTTACATCGTATGAGTGGGACGGTCGGACTTCAGCGCTCCGGCCAGATGGGTTTCGATTCGACTGCGCGCGGTGTTGTCGCCTTCGTTGAACTGCACGCCAACCCCGGCGGCGCGATTGCCCTGAGCACCTTTGGGGGTGATCCAGGTGACCTTGCCGGCGACCGGAATCTTTTCCGGTTCATCCATCAGGTGCAGCAACATGAAGACCTCATCACCCAACCTGTAGCTTTTGTTGGTCGGAATGAACAGGCCACCGTTCTTGATGAACGGCATGTAGGCCGCATAAAGCACGGCCCTGTCCTTGATGGTCAAGGACAAAATGCCATTGCGCGGCCCCGGACTGATGGGTTCGTTCATGCTGACCTCCACTGTCTGATGATCAGAGTCTAGGCCTAGAAAGTCACTTCTGGGTAGGCAAGGACACCCATTGCACCAACAGCGCCTCCAGCAGCAACGCCGGATTGAGGTTGGCTTTGCTCATCACTTTCTGGCGCTGGGCGAGAATCCAGTCCTGGATATTCAGGACTTTGTCCTGTGCGGATTTCTGCGCCAGGTATTGAATCACCTTACGCATGTCTGGCAGCCCCAGCCCCGCTTCATCCTGAGTCAATTGATAACGCAGGATCAGGCTCGACCAGTCGCAGAACCAGTCGAATAGCAGCAACATGGGAATGGTTTTCCACTCCTCGGCCAGTTGCGTCGGCGACTGCTGCTGCTTGAGCAGCTTCTTCACGCCTTCAACCACCAGCGCCCGCTGTTCACGCACGCCCTGGGCCTGCAATTTGACCGCGGCCAATGGCGAACCGGCGGCAAGGGTCAGCAGTTCAATGCGCTCTTCTTCCGAGCAGTCCGGCAAGGCGCTGGCCAGCCAGGCCAGACTCATGGCTTCGCTTGGCAATGGACAGGCCTGTTGCACGCAACGGCTCTTGATGGTTGGCAGCAACCGGCTGGTCTGGTGGCTGACCAACAGCAAAACGGTATCGCCGGAGGGTTCTTCAAGGCTTTTCAGCAAAGCGTTGGCGGCGTTGATGTTCATCGATTCGACTGGCTCGATCAGCACCACTTTGCGCCCGCCCATCTGCGCGGTCTGAACCACGAAGCTGACCAGATCACGCACCTGATCGACCTTGATCGCCTTGTCTGCCTCTTCCGGCTCCAGGATGTAGTTGTCGGGATGACTGCCAGCCTTCAGCAACAAGCAGGATTTGCACTCACCGCAGGCGCCCTCGGCGGTCGGGCGCTGGCACAACAAACGGGCCATCAGACGCTCGGCCAGCGCACGCTTGCCGATGCCGGCCGGGCCATGTAGCAAATAGGCGTGAGCGTGCCGGGCACGTCCGGCCAATTGCTGCCAAAGACTGTCCTGCCACGGATAGGCTTCAGCCACGACTCAACTCCAGCAGACGTGGCAATAAGACATCCAGAGACTGCTGAACCTGCGCCAGCGGCTGAGCCGCATCTACCAGGACATAACGCGCAGGGTCCGCTTTGGCACGCTCGAGGAAGGCAGTGCGCACCGCATCGAAAAACGCTCGGCCTTCAAGCTCGAAGCGGTCCAGCCGACCGCGGGCACTGGCGCGAGCCAGGCCCACTTCCACCGGCAGATCGAAGATCAACGTCAAGTCGGGGCGCAGATCGCCCTGGACGAATGTTTCGAGGACCGCGATGCGCTCCAGCGACAAACCGCGACCACCGCCCTGATAGGCATAGGTCGAATCGGTAAAACGATCACACAGGACCACCGCGCCACGGGCCAGCGCCGGGCGGATCACCTCGGCCAGATGCTGGGCTCGCGCCGCGAACACCAACAGCAACTCGGTATCGGGGTTCATGACCTCATCGACCGGCGCCAACAGCACGTCGCGAATCCGCTCAGCCAGGGGCGTGCCGCCGGGCTCCCGGGTCAACACCACCTCGATCCCGGCAGCGCGCAGACGCTCGGCCAGGTATTCGCGATTGGTGCTCTTGCCGGCACCCTCCGGGCCTTCCAGGGTAATAAACAAGCCAGTCACAGGCAGTCCTTAGTCAGAGTCATTGCGGGCTTTGCGGCGCGGGCGCATCCGCTTCGGGTGCTGGCGCCGGCTCTTGTGCAGAGTCTTGTGCCGGTTCTTGTGCCGGCTCCTGTACAGAGTCTTGCACGGAATCTTGCGGCGCTACCGGAGGCAAATCTTCGGGCGCCATATTGGGCGAAGCTGCCGGGATCGGGGCCTGGGTATCCTCCGTCGACGGCGTAACAGTCGGCGCAGGGCTGGACCGGTAATCGGCACGTCGATTGATCTGGAACTCCCGCACCGCATTGTTGTGGGCATCCAGATCATCGGAGAACACATGACTGCCATCACCGCGCGCGACAAAATACAGGCTGTTGCCGTCCGCCGGGTTCAGCGCCGCATGGATCGCTTCGCGCCCCACCATCGCAATCGGCGTCGGCGGCAGGCCAGCAATCATGTAAGTGTTATACGGTGTCGGCTCCCTGAGATGAGCGCGGGTCAACTTGCCGTTGTAACGATCACCCAGACCATAAATCACGGTCGGATCGGTCTGCAACAGCATGCCCATCTCCATGCGCCGCACGAACACGCCGGCGATCTGCCGACGTTCCTGCGGCACACCGGTTTCCTTTTCCACCAGCGAGGCCATGATCAAGGCCTGATAGGGTTCGGTGTAAGGGACGTCGGCAGCGCGCTGGTTCCATTCCTTGGCGAGAACCTCATCGAGGCGGTCGTAAGCTTTCTTGAGCAGATCGACGTCGCTCATGCCGCGCACGAAACGATACGTGTCGGGGAAGAATCGCCCTTCGGGGAAAATCCCGCTGTGCCCGAGCTTGTCCATCACTTGGCTGTCGCTCAGACCGTTGAGGGTCTGCTCGAGTTTTTCATCCTTGGCCAGGGCCGCGCGAACCTGATGGAAATTCCAGCCTTCGACCAGCGTCAGGCTGTACTGCACCATTTCTCCGCGTTTCCACAGATCGATCAGTCCGTTGACTGTCATACCGGGCACCATGCGGTATTCGCCGCTGTGCAGCGGTTGCCCCGCCAGATTGAAGCGCCAATACACGCGCAGCCAGAAAGCGTCCTTGATGACACCATCGGCTTCAAGTCGAAGGAAAGTGCGGTTTGGCGTAGTGCCTTTGGGCACCTCCAACAGCTCTTCCTGGGCGATGTTCAGCGGCTGTTCCAGCGCCGAATCGATTTTCCAGGCGCAAGCGCCTGCCAACAGCCCCGCCAGAACCAATCCGGTTTCCAGCAGCAGCAAGAATTTACGTCTCACGAATCAAGCATCCAGTAGCGCACGAGCAATGGTTTGGAGTTTACGGGTGAGCGGCCCAACCGGCCAGCTCAGTGCGGCATAGGCGCGCACCGGCCAAACGCCATACACGCTGTTGCAGACAAAGACCTCGTCAGCCCATTGCAGCTGCTCGAGGGTGATATCGGTGATTTGCGTGGAAATCCCCAATGACTCGGCTCGAAACAATAATTCAGCACGCATCACGCCCGCCACGCCACAGCGTTTGAGATCGGCCGTAACCAGCACACCATCGCGCACCAGGAACAGATTGCTGAACACGCCTTCGATCACCCGTCCGACCTGATCCAGCATCAGACCTTCGGCATGCTCGGTGTCCTGCCATTCGGAACGGGCGATGACCTGCTCCAGACGATTCAGATGCTTGAGACCGGCGAGCAATGGCTGTTTGGAAAGCCGTGTCGCACAAGGAAACAGGCGAACACCTTGCTCCGCATGAACAGCCGGATAAGCAGCAGGAGGATTGCCTTGCAGAATGCGTCGAGCCTGAACCGAGGGATCGACAGCGTAACCGCGTTGGCTGTCGCCACGGGTAAGGATAAGTTTGAGCACGCCCTCGCCCAACGCGGCAGCATAGGCCAGCAATTCCGCGCGGATCAATTCATGATCGGTGGCAATTGCCAGGCGCGAACATCCGTCGGCCAGACGCGACAGATGTCGGTCCAGCAACAGTGGCTGCCCGCCCTTGACTGCGATGGTCTCGAACAGACCATCACCGTAAGCCAGGCCGCGATCCTTCAGCGACAAAGCGTCAGCCGGTTGACCGTCGACCCAGCTGTCCATCAGTCAGCGAACCGGCGGAACACCAGCGAGCCATTGGTACCGCCAAATCCGAAGGAGTTGGACAGCACCACATCGATATCCATGCCGCGCGCGGCGTGGGGTACGAAATCGAGGTCGCAACCTTCGTCCGGCTCATCGAGGTTGATGGTCGGTGGGGCTACCTGGCTGTTGATTGCCAGCACACTGAAAATCGCCTCGACCGCACCTGCCGCACCCAACAGGTGACCGGTCATGGATTTGGTCGAACTGACCGCCAGCTTGTAGGCGTGATCGCCGAACACGGACTTGATCGCACAGGCTTCGGCGAGGTCGCCAGCCGAGGTGGAGGTGCCATGGGCGTTGATGTACTGAACCTGATCGCTATTGATCTTCGCATCGCGCAAGGCATTGGTGATGCAACGCGCAGCACCCGCGCCATCGGCCGGTGGCGAGGTCATGTGATAAGCATCGCCACTGGTGCCGAAACCGATCAGCTCGGCGTAGATGGTCGCACCACGGGCCTTGGCGTGTTCCAGTTCTTCGAGAACCAGTGCGCCGGCGCCGTCGGACAGCACGAAGCCATCACGGCCTTTGTCCCATGGACGGCTGGCGCGGGCAGGCTCGTCGTTGCGGGTCGACAGTGCGCGGGAGGCACCGAAGCCGCCCATGCCCAGACCACACGCGGCCATCTCGGCACCACCGGCGATCATGACGTCGGCTTCGTCGTACATGATGTTGCGTGCCGCCATGCCGATGCAGTGCGTACCGGTGGTACACGCCGTGGCGATAGCGTAGTTAGGTCCCTGTGCCCCCAGATGGATGGACAGGAAACCGGAAATCATATTGATGATCGAGCCAGGCACGAAAAACGGAGAAATCCGTCGTGGGCCGGAATCATGCAGCGTGCGGCTGGTGTCTTCGATATTGGTCAGACCGCCAATACCCGACCCCATGGCCACGCCGATGCGCTCGCGATTGGCGTCGGTAACCTCAAGGCCTGCGTTACGCACGGCTTGAAAACCTGCAGCCAGACCGTATTGAATGAACAGGTCGAGTTTGCGAGCTTCCTTGACCGACAGGTATTCCTCGACATTGAAGCCCTTTACCGAGCCGCCAAAACGGGTGGAATAGGCAGAAAGGTCGGTGTGTTCGATCAGACCAATGCCACTGCGGCCAGCCAGAATGCCCTGCCAGCTGCTCGGCACATCCGTGCCCAGTGGCGACAACATACCCATACCGGTGACTACGACGCGTCTACGCGACACAGCACTCTCCTTTTTCAAATGACGACTTTGCATCAGGCCTAAAGAAAAAACCGCACGCCATGATGGCAGTGCGGTTTTTCCATGACAGCGAGCGACGACTAAAAACTATTACGCCTGATGGCTGGTAACGTAGTCGATTGCTGCTTGTACAGTAGTGATCTTCTCAGCTTCTTCGTCAGGGATTTCGGTCTCGAATTCCTCTTCCAGAGCCATCACCAGCTCAACGGTGTCAAGGGAGTCGGCACCCAAGTCTTCAACGAAGGAAGCAGTGTTGACCACTTCTTCTTCTTTAACGCCCAGTTGCTCGGCAACGATTTTCTTGACGCGCTCTTCGATGGTGCTCATACCTTGTTTTCACTCCTAATGGACAAATTCAGGCAGCTGGCCGGTGGGTAAGTGTATAGAAAGACTTTTCAGTTTTTCAACTGAAAGCTTCACTCCTCAAACCCGGCGACCCTCTGTCTATAAATAGATTGCAGCTTTATAACGGATTTTAGACAGCTCGTATGACATTTTTTTGAAGCAATCCGTCACATTTAACTCATGTACATCCCGCCGTTCACCGGGATTGTAGCCCCAGTAACGTAAGCCGCACCGTCGGATGCAAGAAAAGCGACCACAGACGCGATCTCTTGAGCTTGCCCCAGACGACCCAGCGGAATCTGCGTCTGCAAGGCTTCACGCTGCGCCTCGGGCAGTTCACGGGTCATATCGGTGTCAATGAACCCAGGGGCCACCGAGTTTACCGTAATCGAACGCGAACCGACTTCACGCGCCAGTGCACGGCTGAAACCTTCCAGACCGGCCTTGGCGGCAGCGTAGTTTACTTGGCCTGCGTTGCCCATGGCACCCACAACCGAGCCAATACTGATAATTCGTCCCCAACGGGCTTTGGTCATGCCGCGCAAAACGCCTTTGGACAGACGGAACAGACTGTTCAGGTTGGTATCGACGACGTCATGCCACTCGTCATCTTTCATGCGCATCATCAGGTTATCGCGGGTGATACCGGCATTATTGACCAGGATCGCCGGCGCACCGAATTGCTCCTGAATGCTCGCCAGCACGGCCGCTACGGACTCGTCGCTGGTGACATTGAGTTCCAGGCCAGTGCCCTGAATACCATTTTCTTTCAGGGTCGCAGCGATACGCTCAGCCCCCGAAGCGGAAGTCGCGGTGCCGACAACAATGGCACCCTGACGACCCAATTCCAGAGCGATAGCCTGGCCGATACCACGGCTGGCACCGGTGACCAGTGCAACTTTACCTTGCAGACTCATGCAAGCTTCTCCTTGTTCAGGCCAACGCTGCACGGGCGGCAGCGAAAGCGTCTGGGGTATTGAGGTTAGAGGTCGACACGCCTTCGGCGCAACGCTTGTTCAAACCGGCAAGTACTTTGCCTGGGCCGCATTCGACCAGCTCGGTCGCGCCCTTGGCAGCCAGCGCCTGGACCGACTCGACCCAGCGTACAGGTTTGTAGAGCTGTTCAAGCAGATCGCGCTTGAGGGTTTCCAGATCAGCCGGCACGCCAGCGCTGACGTTTTGTACCACAGGGATCTGCGGTGCCTGCCAGTCGATCGCAGCGATCGACTCGGCGAACCGCTCGGCGGCCGGGCGCATCAACTCGCAGTGGGACGGCACGCTGACCGGCAATGGCATGGCGCGCTTGGCACCACGCGCCTTGCAGCCTTCGATGGCGCGCTCGACCGCTGCTTTGGCGCCAGCGATCACTACCTGGCCCGGGGAGTTGAAGTTAACCGCACTGACCACTTCGCCTTGCGCCGCTTCGGCACAGGCTGCCAGTACGTCAGCATCGTCCAGACCGAGAATGGCAGCCATGCCGCCTTGCCCGGCTGGAACGGCTTCCTGCATCAACTGACCGCGACGCTCTACCAGTTTCACCGCGTCGCCCAGGCTCAGACTACCCGCAGCCACCAGGGCGCTGTATTCACCCAGGCTGTGACCGGCAACGTAAGCCGGCCGCGCGCCGCCTTCAGCCAGCCACAGACGCCACAAGGCGATCGAGGCGGTCAGAATGGCCGGCTGGGTTTTATCGGTTTGATTGAGTTGTTCTTCCGGCCCTTGTTGGGTCAGTGCCCACAGGTCGTAACCCAGAGCATCGGAAGCTTCTTTGAATGTTTCGAGGATCACTGGATGTTGCGCGCCCAACTCGGCCAGCATGCCGAGGGACTGCGAACCCTGTCCTGGAAAGACGAATGCGAGGGAAGCAGACATTTAACAAGCCCCTAATGATCTTGTCGTCGGAGATTTGACGTCCCGTTTGTGGAACGCAAGAAACTCACAGTTGGATGGCCCATTGAACTGAGCGGTCACATTTAAGCATTGTCCGACGAAAACACCTAAGGCAACAAATCTTCCAGGCGCCCATGAAGCCGTTCCGGCAGGTTTTCCTGGATCTCGATCAACGCGCGCTGAATCGCACTCTGAAAACCCTGCACCCCCGCCGAACCGTGGCTTTTCACGACAATTCCCTGCAAACCAAGGAAACTTGCGCCGTTATGTCGTGCCGGCGACAGTTCGGCCTGCAAGCGTTTCATCAGCGGCAGCGCTAAAGCGCCCACCACTTTCGAGGCGAAATTTTTCCTGAATAACGCCTCAATGCGCCCGGCAATCATGGTCGCCAGGCCCTCGCTGGATTTGAGCAGGATATTGCCGACAAAGCCGTCACACACCACCACATCCGCTTCACCGCGGTATAAACCGTCACCTTCGACAAACCCGATGTAGTTCAGGCCACGCGCATTTTGCAGCAGAGTCGCCGCCAGCTTGACCTGCTGATTGCCCTTAATGTCTTCGGTGCCGATATTCAGCAACGCCACCCGGGGGCGAACGATACCCAGGGTTTGCGCAGCCACCGAGCCCATCACCGCAAACTGCAACAGGTGTTCGGCGCTGCAATCGACGTTGGCGCCCAGGTCGAGCAATTGGCAGTAGCCTTTCTGCGTCGGAATGGCCGCGATCATTGCGGGCCGATCGATGCCCGGCAAGGTCTTGAGCACAAACCGTGACAACGCCATCAGCGCACCGGTATTACCAGCACTGACGCAGGCCTGGACCTTGCCGTCGCGCAGCAACTCCAGCGCCACGCGCATTGACGAATCGGGCTTGCCGCGCAAGGCCTGGGCAGGCTTTTCGTCCATGCCGATGACTTCCGACGCCGGAGCAATCGACAGACGCGCGCGATCCACCGCCGAATGGCTGGCAATCAATTCTTCAAGAAGGGAGGGTTGACCGACGAGGGTCAGGTGCAGCGAGGGTGTAGCAGACAGACAAGCAAGGCTGGCCTGAACAATGCTGCGGGGACCGAAGTCCCCGCCCATTGCGTCAATCGCGATGACTTGAGCGGACAAGGATTACTCGTCAGCGCCCTTGTCGATCACTTTACGACCACGGTATACGCCTTCTGGCGATACGTGGTGACGCAGGTGAACTTCACCGGTGGTTTTTTCTACAGACAGGGTGCTAGCCTCGAGAGCGTCGTGCGAACGACGCATGTCACGGGCAGAGCGGGATTTTTTGTTCTGCTGAACAGCCATAATTGATTAACTCCTAAACGTTTGGGTCACGCTTTAACTGCGCCAATACACTGAACGGGTTGGACCGCGTTACCTCGTCCTCGCTCGGTTCGGGCTCATCGAGACCCGCCGGCTGCTGGCATTCTTCCGGATGATGAGCAGGCACAATGGGCAAGGCGAGCAGAAGCTCCTCCTCGATCAGTGACTGCAGATCCAAAGGATCTTCGCCCAGTTCCAGCACGTCATAACCTTTCGGCAACGACTGGGTATTCGCACCCTCCTTCACCACAGCATAACTGCATTCGCTATGGATCGGCAGGGTGACCAGCTCAAGACAACGCTGGCAAACCATTTTGACTTCGGTGTCGATAAAGCTGTGAATTACCACAGATTTACGTTCATCTCGTTCAAAAACGAATTTAGCCTGCACCGTACCGACAGTATCGGAAAGCGGGTCGCAGAGTCTCTCCAAATCGGCCAGCAGCAATTCACCTTGAAGGGTGGTGCCACGGTCAGCCAATTTGCGCGGGTCAACGTGAGGTGGAATCGGGTCATTCAACATAGGCGCAGCATTATAGGGATGCCCCCGGCCATGTCAAAGGAAATTCAGCCCTGTCCGTCACTTGAGCCTGCGCTAGAATTCGCCCTTGCCCTTTGGAGATGCGCATGCTGCCTTTATTACTTGCTTCAAGCTCGGCCTATCGCCGGGAATTGCTGGCCCGCTTGCAGCTGCCGTTCACGTGCAGTTCGCCGGATATCGACGAAAGCCATCGTCCGGACGAGCCAGCCGTCGAACTGGTAAAGCGCCTCGCCGAAGAAAAAGCCCGCGCACTTGCAGGCAGTTATCCCGCCCATCTGATCATCGGCTCGGATCAGGTTGCAGTACTTGGCGAGCGGATTATCGGCAAACCTCACACCTTCGAAAAGGCCCGTGAACAACTGCTGGCATCCAGCGGCGCGAGCGTGACCTTCCTGACCGGCCTGGCGCTGCTCAATAGCCAGACCGACCACTGCCAGGTCGACTGCATCCCCTTTACCGTCCACATGCGCACACTCGACGCAGCGCGCATCGAACGCTACCTGCGCGCCGAACAGCCCTATGACTGCGCAGGGAGCTTCAAGGCTGAAGGTTTGGGGGTGAGCCTGTTTCAAAGCACCGAAGGCCCTGACGCCACTAGCCTGATCGGTCTACCGTTGATTCGCCTGATCGATATGCTGCTGGCTGAAGGTGTGCAGATACCCTGAACCGTACCTCTGCGTCCGCATAAAAAAACCGGCCATGCAGGCCAATGCCAGTCAGTTAAGCGCAACCCCTGCAGGAGCGAGCTTGCTCGCGAAGACGGCAGTACAGTCAACACTGATGTCGCCTGACATACCGCTTTCGCGAGCAAGCTCGCTCCTACAGGGGTTCCGCGACTTAACTGACTGGCACTGGCCACACAGGCCGGTTTCTTTATGCGCCCAGGCGATCAGCGCAGCGAAGGCCCCTGAAAGCCCATCCACATCGCCAAATGTTCAGCCACGCTGGCGCCGAGCTTTTTCGAGAAGCGATCGAATGGCGATTCCTCAACAGTGAAATCCACCAACTCTTTCTCGCCGATCACATCACGCGCAACCGAACTGGCATTACCCAGACCGTCGATCAAACCCAGCGACAGCGCTTGCTCGCCGGACCAGACCAGCCCGGAGAACAGCTCCGGATGCTCTTTGTCCTTCAGGCGATCACCCCGGCCCTTCTTGACGCTGCTGATGAACTGCTGATGAGTGGTATCGAGCACGCTCTGCCAGAACTGGGTTTCCGCGGGTTTCTGCGGCTGGAACGGATCGAGGAACGATTTGTGCTCACCGGAGGTGTAGGTACGACGCTCCACACCCAGCTTCTCCATCGTCCCGACAAAACCGTAACCGGCCGCTGTCACACCGATGGAGCCCACCAGGCTCGCCTTGTCGGCGTAGATCTGATCCGCTGCGCTGGCGATGTAATAGGCACCGGAAGCGCCCAGATCCGAGATCACCGCATAAACCTTGGTATCTGGATTCAGACCGCGCAAACGACGGATTTCGTCGTAGACATAACCCGACTGCACCGGACTACCGCCAGGGCTGTTGATTCGCAGAATCACACCCTTGACCTTCTTGTCCTCGAAGGCTGCCCGCAGACTGCCGACGATATTGTCGGCACTGGCCGGTTCTTTGTCGGCAATCATACCCCTTACATCGATCAACGCCGTGTAGCCGGAACCGAGGGCAGCGCTTTTCTCCATATCCATCAGGGGCGATAACAAAATCAACGCACCGAACAGATACAAAAAGGTCAGCGACTTGAAGAAGATCCCCCAGCGACGGGACCGGCGCTGCTCCTGCACACCCGCCAGCAGGGTTTTTTCCAGCAGCTTCCAGCTTTTTTCGTCACCGCTCTCTGCGCTAGCCTTGGCGGGAGCCTTCCATTCGTCGGTCATGACATTTACCCCAGCAAAAACCCGTTAAGCCCGCTGACTCAGCCAGGCGTGCAATTCTGAAAAACGATCAATGGCCAGTCGCGGCTCGAACAATTTCAATGCATCAATCGATTGAGCGCCATAGCTGACCGCCACCGAACCCATGCCGGCATTGCGCGCCATTTGCAGGTCGAACGACGAATCGCCGACCATCAGCGCTTGCTCCGGACGAACTTCGCAATGGGCGAGAATCTGCTCAAGCATCAATGGATGGGGTTTGCTGGCGGTTTCGTCAGCAGCACGGGTGATATCGAAATAATCTTCCCAGCCGTGAGACTTCAGCACCCGATCCAGCCCACGACGAGCCTTGCCGGTCGCTACTGCCAGATGATATCCCTCGACACGAAATGCTTCGAGGGACTCGACAACCCCCTCAAACAGCGGGGAAGGCACGGCCTCCGACGCAATGTAGTGATCGGCATAGTGCTGACGGAACGCTATCAGCTCGGCGTCGTCAATCTCGGGATACAGCGTGCGAATCGCTTCCGGCAAGCCCAGACCGATAATGCCTTTGACGGCAAAATCATCACGCAACTGAAAACCGGACCGCTCGGATGCAACATGCATCGCCTCGACAATTCGCCCAATGGAATCAGCGAGCGTGCCATCCCAATCGAAAATCAGCAGCTTGTAATCAGATGGGCGCACTCAATCGCTCCACGGTTTTGGCCCACATCTCGTCGACCGGTGCTTGCAACTTTAGCTCACCACCATCAGGCAGCGGCACGGTCAGCATGTAGGCATGCAGGAACAGGCGCTTGCCGCCCAGATCACGAATCTCCTTGCTGAAACCCTCATCGCCGTACTTGGTATCACCAGCAATGCAATGTCCCGCATGCAGAGTATGAACGCGAATCTGGTGAGTCCGGCCGGTGATCGGTTTGGCCTCGATCATAGTGGCAAAGTCACCAAAGCGACGCAGGACCTTGAACACGGTCACAGACTCCTTGCCCTCCTCCTCGTCCACCTCGACCATGCGCTCGCCGGAGCGCAAATTGCTCTTGCCCAGAGGCGCACGGACTTGCTTGATCGAGGCCGCCCAGTTGCCGCGGACCAGCGCCATGTAGCGCTTGTCGACGCCATCGCCGCGCAATGCCGTGTGCAAGTGGCGCAACATGCTGCGTTTTTTGGCAATCATCAGCAGGCCGGAGGTATCACGATCGAGACGATGAACCAGTTCGAGCTCCTTGCAATCCGGACGCAACTGACGAAAGGCTTCAATCACGCCGTAGGTCAAGCCACTGCCACCATGAACTGCAATGCCGCAAGGCTTGTTGACCACGATCAGCGCCTTGTCTTCATAGACAATCGAGGCCTCGAGCCGTTGCAGCAGACCTTGGGCCAGCGGCACGGGCTCGTCGCGCTCAGGTACGCGAACCGGCGGCACGCGCACGATATCGCCCGCCTGCAGCTTGTATTCGGGCTTGATCCGCCCCTTGTTCACCCGCACTTCGCCTTTGCGCAAAATGCGGTAAATCAAGGTCTTGGGCACGCCTTTGAGCCGAGCGAGAAGGAAGTTATCAATACGTTGGCCGGCATATTCCGGCGAGACCTCAAGCAGTTGTACGCCTGGGGTCGAAGGGGCAGTAGTCGTCATGGCGCGGATGATAACAATTTTTTATGGAATTGAAGCACTTAATCATTGCTGCTATAGTCGCGAACGCCGCCAAAAGCGGCCTGGACAGCGGACCAACGGTCAAAAACCGGCCCTGACCAACGCAATTCACCAGGACGCGAGGCCGTCCTACGGGGCTTTCGCTACGTAACGGTGGAGTTTGCAGGTGTAACGAGCGCAGGTGACATGAGGCCTGAATCATGCGGCAAAGCAGAGTTTTCACTCGCCTTGCGAGCAAATATTCACGGCCAGTTCACAAAGTGCAGTCAGCTACGAACGACCCCGAGCGAACGCTTCGGAAACAACGCCTAAATTAGCCATGATGCGTGACCTCCCCCTTCGGAGCTCACGGTAAATGCCAACCCGCTGCGGATTCTGCGCGCGGCAGCACCCGAATTATCAGGGATACGTGTAGGGTGGAGATGCACAACCGCTGGACTGTGTAGCAATAGGCTTTATCAAGACGCTTCATCTCGTCCACAGCCGCCGGTTGATTCCTCCTCCTGACTGAGTGCTTAAGTAGCCACAGCAAGCAGGACGCGTACGTCGCGATGAAGGCCCGCATTGGCCGGACTTCGCTGGACACGGGAATGGCCAACCATTCCCGACGCACCTGACACCGACCATGAGAAGTCGTGTGTGCCGAACGCCGTTTCCGGCAGCCCGGAAACCGACGGTACTACATGAAAAGAATGCTGATTAACGCAACTCAACCCGAAGAGTTGCGTGTTGCACTGGTAGATGGCCAGCGCCTCTACGACCTGGATATCGAATCCGGTGCACGCGAGCAGAAGAAGGCCAACATCTATAAAGGCCGGATTACTCGCATCGAACCAAGCCTTGAGGCTGCCTTTGTCGATTTCGGCTCTGAGCGCCACGGCTTCCTGCCCCTCAAAGAAATCTCCCGCGAATACTTCAAGAAAGCCCCCGAAGGCCGCGTCAACATCAAGGATGTCCTGAGCGAAGGCCAGGAAGTCATCGTTCAGGTCGAAAAAGAAGAGCGTGGCAACAAGGGCGCCGCCCTGACCACCTTCATCAGCCTGGCCGGTCGTTACCTGGTTCTGATGCCGAACAACCCGCGTGCCGGCGGTATCTCCCGTCGCATCGAAGGTGAAGAGCGCAACGAACTGCGTGAAGCCCTGAACGGTCTGGTTGCCCCGGCCGACATGGGTCTGATCGTTCGCACTGCCGGCCTTGGCCGCAGCAGCGAAGAAATGCAGTGGGACCTCGATTACCTGCTGCAACTCTGGACCGCCATCAAAGAAGCTTCGCTGGATCGTTCCGCGCCGTTCCTGATCTACCAGGAAAGCAACGTGATCATCCGCGCCATCCGCGATTACCTGCGCCAGGACATCGGCGAAGTGCTGATCGACAGCGTTGAAGCCCAGGACGAAGCCCTGACCTTCATCCGCCAGGTGATGCCGCAGTACGCCAGCAAAATCAAGCTGTACGAAGACAGCGTTCCGCTGTTCAACCGTTTCCAGATCGAAAGCCAGATCGAAACCGCCTTCCAGCGCGTCGTCGAACTGCCTTCCGGCGGCTCCATCGTTATCGATCCGACCGAAGCCCTGGTGTCCATCGACATCAACTCGGCGCGCGCCACCAAAGGCAGCGACATCGAAGAAACCGCACTGCAGACCAACCTTGAAGCTGCCGAAGAAATCGCCCGTCAGTTGCGCTTGCGCGACATCGGCGGCCTGATCGTCATCGACTTCATCGACATGACCCCTGCCAAGAACCAGCGCGCCGTGGAAGAGAAAGTCCGCGAATGCCTGGAAGCCGACCGCGCTCGCGTGCAAGTCGGTCGCATCTCGCGCTTCGGCCTGCTGGAAATGTCCCGTCAGCGCCTGCGTCCATCGCTGGGCGAAAGCAGCGGCATCGTCTGCCCGCGTTGCAACGGCACCGGCATCATCCGTGACGTTGAATCGCTGTCGCTGGCGATCCTGCGCCTGATCGAAGAAGAAGCCCTGAAAGACCGCACCGCCGAAGTTCGCGCCCAAGTGCCGATTCCAGTGGCTGCGTTCCTGCTCAACGAAAAACGCAACTCGATCACCAAGATCGAACTGCGCACCCGTGCCCGCATCGTCATTCTGCCGAACGATCACCTCGAAACGCCGCACTTCGAAGTTCAGCGTCTGCGCGATGACAGCCCGGAAGCCGCGGTCGGCCAGTCCAGCTACGAAATCGCTGCTGCCGCTGCCGAAGTCGAAGAAGTCCAGCCAGCCGCTGCGACCCGCACCCTGGTTCGCCAGGAAGCCGCGGTCAAGACCGCGCCGGCCCGCGCCAACGCTCCGGTTCCGACCGAAGTCGTCGCCGCTCCGGTTGCCGCGCCAGCCGTAGCGCCTGAGCCAAGCCTGTTCAAAGGCCTTGTGAAATCGCTGGTCAGCCTGTTCGCGACCAAAGAAGAGCCTACTGCTCCGGTTGTGGTTGAAAAACCAGCGACCACCGAGCGTCCGGCCCGCAACGAAGAGCGTCGCAACGGTCGTCAGCAGAGCCGCAACCGTAACGGTCGCCGCGATGAAGAGCGCAAGCCTCGTGAGGAACGTGCACCGCGTGAAGAACGCGCACCACGTGAGCCACGCGAAGAGCGTCAACCACGCGAAGCCCGCGAAGAAGCGCCAGCAGTGGCCCGCGAAGAACGCGCTCCGCGTGAAGAGCGCGCACCACGCACCCCTCGCGAAGAACGTGCACCGCGCGCCCCGCGTGAAGATCGCAAGCCACGTGGCGAGCGTGAAGAACGCCCGGTTCGTGAATTGCGCGAGCCTCTGGATGCCGCTCCTGCCGCCGCTGCCAACGCTGAAGAGCGTCCAGCCCGTCAACCACGCGAAGAACGCGCTCCACGTCCACCGCGTGAAGAACGTCAGCCACGTACCGAGCAAGCCACTGCTGCCGTTGCCGAAGAAGAGCTGCCAGCCAACGAAGAGCAACTGCAGGAAGACGGTCAGGAAGGCGCCGAAGGTGATCGTCCACGCCGCCGCTCCCGTGGCCAGCGTCGTCGCAGCAACCGTCGTGAGCGTCAACGCGATGCCAATGGCAACGTGATCGAAGGTTCGGAAGAGTCTGAATCGGCTGAAAACGCCGAAGCGCCAAGCGCTGCCGATCTGGCCGCCGGCCTGGCTGTTACCGCAGCCGTTGCCAGCTCCGTGATCAGCGCACCTGCTGAAGCACAAGCCAACGAGCAAGCTGAACGCGCCACTGCCGCCACGCTGGAAACCGCTCCGTTCGAAGCGCCAGTCGTTGAAGCGACCACGCCAGTAGAAGTCACTGCCGCTCCGGAAATCGAAGTGGCACCGGTTCGTGAAGCACAGCCTGAAGTTGAAGCTGCCGCTGAACCGGCCGTTACTGCCGAGCCTGCTACATCCGCTGAGCCGGTGGTTGAAGCGCCGGCTGAACCGGCACGTGAAGTTCGCGAAGAACAAACCGCGTTCAACTGGGTCGCCGAGCCACCTGTAGCGGTCGAAGCGCCAGCGCCAGTCGCTGAAGCCCCGGTTGCTGATGCCATGGTCTCCGAGCCTGCTCCGGCGCTAGAAGCGCCAGTGGTCACCGAAGCTGCCCCGGTGGTTGAAGCTCCTGTCAGCGCTCTGACCCCAAGTGGCCGTGCGCCGAACGACCCGCGTGAAGTACGTCGTCGCAAGCGTGAAGAAGAGCGTCTGCAGAAGGAAGCCGAACTGGCTGCCGCTGCTGCTCCGGCCGTTGCCGAGCCAGCACCGGTTGCTGCTGAAGTTGTCGAGGCAGCCCCTGCCCCGGCCGCTGAAGTCGCCGCCGAACCTGAATCGGTGATCGACGAAGCACCACGCTCCGTTCAGGAAGCGGTAGAGCAACACGAGCAAGCCCAGGAAAAAGAGCACGAGCCTAAACCCCTCGCCTGATTCCATCGGCCACTAAAAAGCCCCGCCTGGTGATCCAGGCGGGGCTTTTTTTATGTCCTGTATTTATGTGTGGATCGTTCCCACGCTCTGCGTGGGAATGCAGCCCGGGACGCTCCGCGTCCCAAGCGGACGCAGAGCGTCCATTGAGGCATTCCCACGCAGAGCGTGGGAACGATCATTACGGGAAGACCAACCTCTCTGGGGTATCCACATCCCACAACACCCCGGGATCCTCCACCGCCACCTCGACCACCCTCGCCTGCGCGAACAGCGACTTGGCACCGTGATCACCGGTCAACGCCATCAATCCCGGACCAAAATTTCGCCCAAACCCCACCGGATGCCCATATTGCCCCTCATGCACCGGCACGCTGATCGAATCATCGGCAATATTCGCAATAACCTGTTCAATACTGGACGGCAGGATAAACGGCATATCCCCCAGCACGATCAGCCAGCCACCGAGTTGTGAGCATGCCGCCACACCCGCCGCAATGCTGTCGCCCAGACCGGTCGACTCGATCCGCACAATCTCGCAACCATAGGCCTGAGCCATGCGAATCACTTGCGGGCGATCCGCCGTGGTCACCAGCACGCGCTTCTCAAGCGCTGCGGGCAGATTCACCAGCACCTGTTCGATCATCGAATGCACAGTGACGCCATCACGACCGGTGCAGTCCACCAGCAGCTTGTCCTTGTCGTCACCCGCTACCTGTCGAAACCGACTGCCCTGCCCGGCGGCCAGAACGATAACGCCGATGGGGTCGCTCATACGTCCTCCTGCAACGGCCTCTTCAGTTTCAGCTCGACGCCGTTCTTGATCGCCACAATCTCGGCCAGCAGCGACAAGGCGATTTCCGCCGGCGTATGGCTGCCGATGTGCAAACCGATCGGGCCGTGCAAACGCTCGATGGCCTGTTGTGACAAGCCTAGCTGAGCCAGGTTGTCCCGACGTTTCTGGCTGTTGACCCGCGAACCCAGCGCCCCGACATAAAACGCCTTGGAGTCCAGCGCCGTAAGCAGCGCCATGTCATCCAGGCGCGGATCGTGGGTCAGCGCGACAATGGCCGTGCGCTCGTCGGTCTGGATGCTCAGCACCGCTTCGTCGGGCATGCCCGGGACGAAGCGACCGTGCTGCTCTTCCCAGCCATAGACGAACTCGGTGCGTGGATCACAGATCAGCACTTCGAAATCCAGCAGCCGCGCCATCTCGGCGACGTAGCGCGACAGTTGGCCGGCGCCGATCAGCAACAACCGCCAGCGCGGACCATAAATGGCGCGCAAGGTCTGCCCGTCAAACACCAGCGCATCGGTCTTGCTCGCCGGCTGCAGAACCACTTCACCGGTCGTCAGATTCAGCTCACGCGCCACGATTTCATGGGCCTCGCAGCGTGTCAGCAATTCGGCGACCCACGCCGGATCGCCGACGCGTTCCTCGGTCAGGCGCAACGTGCCGCCGCACGGCAAACCAAACCGTGCGGCCTCCTCACGGGTGACGCCATAGGTAATCAACTGCACCGGTGGCCCTTCGGCCGGGATACGGCCATCGTGCAGCCGGGCAATCAGGTCATCCTCGACGCAGCCACCGGACACCGAGCCAATCACCACGCCGTCTTCACGCAAGGCCAGCATCGCGCCAGGTGCCCGGGGCGCGGTGCCCCAGGTCTGGACCACGCTGTACAACATCACCCGCTGACCGGCGCGGCGCCATTGCAGCACGCTGCGCAGGACGTTCAGATCGACGCTGTCCATCAGGCTTGCGCCTTCTGCCAGCCTTGCAGCTGATAGCGCACCGGCAGGTTACGGATACGCTTGCCGGTGGCAGCAAAGATCGCGTTGCACAGCGCTGGCGCAATCGGCGGCACGCCCGGCTCACCGACACCGCCCAACGGCACATCGCCCGGTGGCGTGACCAAGTGCACGGCGACTTCTTTCGGCGCCAGGGACATGCGCGCCACTTCGTACATGTGGAAATTGTCCTGCTGAACCTTGCCGTCCTTGAAGCTGATCTCTCCCAGTACCGCGTTTCCCAGGCCCATGACGCAGGCGCCTTCGAACTGCGAGCGAATCCGCTCAGGGTTGATCTGCGGACCGCAATCCACGGCGATGTCGGCCTTGTGCACGATCAACGTGCCATCGTCTTTGACTTCAACCTCGATCACCGCCGCCACATAAGTGACGAAGCTGTAATGCACCGCCAGCCCCAAACCCCGGCCCTTGGGCAACTCACGCCCCCAACCAGCGGCTTTGGCGGCGGTTTCCAGCACAGTACGCATCCGTGCGGTATCGATCGGGTAACGCTCGGGAGATTCACCGTAGTTCCACTCTTCACTCAAAGTGCGCGGATCAATCGACCTGTCCGGGCCGAGCAACTTGATCTGGTACTTGAGCGGATCCTGACCGGCCTTGTGGGCCAGTTCATCGACAAAGCTCTGAATCGCAAAGCCGTGGGGAATGTTCGACACCGAGCGATACCAGCCGACCCGGGTATGGACCGCCGCTTCAGGGTTTTCCAGGCGCACGTTGGGGATGGCGTAAGCCATGTTGGTAAAGCCCATGCCCAGCTCGAAAGCCGCCTCATGGTTCATTCCCGGGGCGAACAGCGCAGTGATGCTCGGTGCCACCGTGCGGTGCAGCCAACCGGATGGCAGACCGTCCTTGTTCAGGCTGGCCTGCAAGTATTCGGCAGACACGGTGTGGAAATAGGAATTGTGGATATCGTCTTCACGGGTCCATTGCACCCGTACCGCTTTGCCCGGGAACTCCTTGGCCAGGATCGCCGCTTCAACGACGAAGTCCGGCTTGGATTTGCGGCCGAAACCGCCGCCGAGCAAGGTGACGTTGAACGTGACGTTATCGAATGGAATGCCGAGGCGCTCGCCGATCCGTTCACGGGTGACTTGCGGTGCCTGGCTTGGCGCCCAGGCTTCACACACGCCGTCCTTGAAACGGGCGACGGCGACCATCGGCTCCATGGGCGATTGCGCCAGGTGCGGCAGGTAGTAAGAGGCTTCGAGGGTGCTGTCGGCATTGCTCATGGCCTGGTCGATGCTGCCGGTATTGCGCACCACTTTGCCGGGCTTGAGGGACGCGGCTTCGAGCTCCTTGCGGTAGGCGATCGAGTCATAACTGGCGTTGGGGCCGTCATCCCACTCGATTTTCAGTGCTTCACGGCCCTTGATCGCCGCCCAGGTGTTGCTGGCCACCACGGCCACACCGCCCAGAGGCTGAAACTCGGACGGCAATGGACGGCTTTCGATTTGCAGGACCTTGATCACACCCGGGACTTTCATCGCGGCGCTGGCATCGAAGGATTTGACCTTGCCGCCATAGACCGCTGGCCGCGCGATAGTGGCGAAGAGCATGCCGTCGAAATGTACGTCGGCGCCGTAAACTGCGCGGCCGTTGACGATGTCCGCACCGTCGATGGCCTTGGTGCCTTCCTTGCCGATATAACGGAATTCCGATGGGTGCTTGAGTCGCAGACTGTCGCGGGCCGGCACCGCCAGCGCACCGGCAGCGGCGGCTAACGCGCCGTAGCCCAGTTCACGACCGGTCGGTTGGTGAATGACTTTATGCAATTGCGCATGGCACTCGCTGACCGGCACTTTCCACTGCGCGGCGGCGGCTTGCTCAAGCATGGTCCGCGCGGCGGCACCGCAACGGCGCATTGGCTCGTACCAGTGACGCATGCTGCGCGAACCGTCGGTGTCCTGGTTGCCGAAACGCGCCTCATCAGCCGGCGCCTGCTTGACCTTGACGAGCGCCCAGTCAGCGTCCAATTCGTCGGCCACCACCATGCTCAGGCTGGTGCGCACGCCCTGGCCCATTTCCGAACGGTTGCAGATCACCGTCACGCTGCCGTCGGCGGCAATGCTCACATAGACCTTGGGATCGTCGACCGCGCCATGGGGCATGCCCTCGGCGCCGAATTTCTTCTCTTCGGCGAAGGCCTCCGGCAGGCCCCAGCTGGCGGCCAGTACCAGCACACCGGTGGCGCTGGCGCCTTTGAGGAAACCACGGCGGCTGAGGTTGCTCAGCACAAAGTCATTCGGCAACTGGCTCATGCCTTGACCTCCTTCAGGTGAGTGGATGCCTGACGAATAGCGGTCTTGATTCGATTGTAGGTGCCGCAACGGCAAATGTTGCCGACCATCGCCTCTTCGATCTGCTCGTCGCTGGGGTTCGGGTTGGTTTTCAGCAACGCCGTGGCTGACATGATCTGCCCGCCCTGGCAATAACCGCACTGGGCCACGGCGCTGTCGAGCCAGGCTTGCTGGACGACTTTGCCAACCGGATCGACGTGCAGGTTATCGATGGTGGTGACGTTCTGGCCGACTACCGAGCCGATCGGCGTGATGCAACTGCGCGCCGGCGCGCCGTCGATATGAATGGTGCAGGCGCCACACAGGCCCATGCCGCAACCGAATTTGGTGCCGTTGTAACCGGCCACGTCGCGGATTGCCCAGAGCAGCGGCATGTCCTCGGTGACATCGAGTTGATGATCTTGTCCATTGAGTTTCAGGGTAATCATGGGCACGCCCGCATAGTTATAGAGGTTATGGGGTCGAGCAATCTGCCGCGTGGGTTCCTTCACGCAGATCGACTCAGGCTAATGGGCTCTCTTATGCGGACGGCAACGTCTGCACCGGGCCTTTGGTGGAGCAAATGCTTGCATCGTTAGGTAGCTAAGTTAACCCAGCATTAACAAAAAAGCCCTGCACACCTGAAGATGTGCAGGGCTTTGAAATCAGCCGTGAAAGCGTAGCCTCAATACCGATTGGGCTCCATTTCCAGGTCGACATGGAAACGCTCTGAAATGTCTTTCTGAATACGCTGCGCCAGGTTCAGCAATTGCAGGCCCGTTGCGGTGCCATAGTTGACCAGCACCAGTGCCTGTAATTTGTGCACACCGGCATCACCGTCGCGAAAGCCCTTCCAGCCGGCCCGTTCAATCAGCCAGCCCGCCGCCAGTTTCATTTGCCCATCGGGTTGCGCATACGCCACCAGCTCCGGGTATTCATCCTTGAGTTGCGCCACGAGTGCGGCGGGTACCAACGGATTCTTGAAGAAGCTGCCGGCATTGCCGAGCACCGCCGGGTCGGGGAGTTTTTCGTTGCGAATGCTGCAAATGGCCTGACTGACATCGGTTGGCGTCGGGTGATCGATACCTAGCGACGTCAGGCGCTGGCGAACCGGGCCGTATTCCAGGTGCAGGTGCGCGGTGCGATTGAGGGTAAAACGCACCCGCAGGATCAACCAACGCCCCGGCTCCTGTTTGAACAGGCTGTCGCGGTAGGCGAAGTTGCACTCGGCCAGCGTGAAGTACCGCAACTCGCCGGTCTGGCGATCGAGCGCCGTCAGGCCGGCAAAAACGTCTTTGATCTCGACGCCGTAAGCGCCGATGTTCTGCATCGGTGCCGCGCCCACGGTGCCGGGAATCAGGCTGAGGTTTTCCAGCCCCGACAATCCTTGCGCCAGCGTGTGTTGCACAAACGGATGCCACGGCTCGCCCGCCTCGGCTTCGATCACCACCTGGTTGCCGTCATCGCTCAGTACACGAATCCCGCGTGTGGCCATGCGCAGTACCAGCGCCTGGACATCAGCGGTCAGCAGCAAATTGCTGCCGCCACCAATCACCAGCACGGGAACATCATGTTCCACCCCATAGGCCAGGGCTTCATGCACATCGGTATCGCTATGGGCTTCGGCAAACAGCCGGGCCTGAACGTCCACGCCAAAGCTGTTGAACGGCTTGAGTGAAACCTCGGATTGCACCTGCAAACTCATAACCGGCCCTTCAATTCGATCACCAGCAAATCGCTGGCATGCTCGATCAGGTCCAGTACCGTTTCGAACCCCTGGTCACTGTCGTGATAAGGATCCGGTACTTCATCGATTTGCGACTGGTAGCGACGCAGGAACAAGTCCAGCTCGGCCTTGCTCTTGGCCGGTTGCAGGGCCTTGAGGTGGCGCAGGTTGCTGTTGTCCATCGCCAGAATCAGGTCGTAAGTGGCGAAATCGGCACGGCTGACTTGCTGCGCGCGCTGGGCGGACAGGTCATAACCGCGCAACTTGGCCGCGGCCTGACTGCGCTTGTCCGGGGCCTTGCCGACGTGCCAGTCACCAGTGCCGGCGGAAGCCACCTCGACTTGATCGGCCAACCCTGCCTCACGCAGTTTGTGCCGCAACACGCCTTCGGCCGTGGGGGAACGGCAGATATTGCCCAGGCAGACGAACAGAACCCGCATCAGGCCTCCAGCAAGCGACGAACGCGCTCGAGGTCTTCAAGGGTATCGACGCCGGTGGGCGGCGCGATCAATGCATCAGCGACATGGATTCGCACGCCATGCCAGAGCGCCCGCAGTTGTTCCAGAGACTCGGTGTTCTCCAGCCAGCATGGGCCCCAGGAAACGAAGTCCTGCAGGAAACCGGCGCGATAAGCATAAATGCCAATGTGACGGCGATACGGCACGCCTTCCGGCAATTGCTCGCGGCTTTTGGCGAAAGCGTCGCGAGCCCACGGCAAGGTGGCACGACTGAACGTCAGCGCCAGGCCATTGAGGTCGCTGACCACTTTGACCACGTTGGGATTGAATAGGGTTTCCAGGTCTTCGATCGGCTCGGCCAGGGTGGCCATGCGCGCCTCGGTATGGACCGCCAGGTTGGCGGCAACCTGATCGATCACGCTCGGCGGGATCAACGGCTCGTCGCCCTGAACGTTGACCACGATGGCGTCCGGGGCCAGGCCCAGTTTCGCGGCGACTTCGGCCAGACGATCTGTGCCGGAATTATGATCTTCGCGAGTCAGCACCACTTCGGCACCAAAGCCTTTGCAGGCCTCGATGATGCGCGCATCGTCAGTGGCCACAACGATTCGTTGGGCGCTGCTTTTGCTCGCCTGTTCCCAGACATGCTGAATCATCGGCTTGCCGGCGATCAGCAGCAGGGGTTTGCCCGGCAGACGGGTGGAGGCAAAACGCGAGGGAATGACAACGGTAAAAGGTGTAGTCATTTGTCCAGACGCTCGTCGGTGGTCAGGGTGCGCGCTTCGCTTTCGAGCATCACCGGGATGCCGTCGCGAATCGGATACGCGAGGCCGGCGCCCTTGCTGATCAGCTCGGTTTTGTCGGCGCTGAGCTTGAGCGGGCCTTTGCAGACCGGGCAAGCGAGGATGTCGAGCAATTTGGTGTCCATGTACATTCCCTGGATAGAAACGGAGTTAAGGCAAAAGACGAGCCGGCACCAGGCGCATCAACTGCGTATCGAACCAGGCCACGAAGGCCGGTGATGGCGCAGCATCGACCGCCAGGTACCACCAATCGGCGGCGGCGAAGGCACGGCACTTCACCGCGTCCTTTTCCGTCATCACCACTGGCAATGACGGGGTGAAATTCAACGCCTGCACGCTGTACTCGGCGTGGTCGGCAAACGCATGGGGCACTGGCCGCCAGTGTAGCGTTTCGAGGGTCGTGAAGAAACGCTGGGGATTGCCGATCCCCGCCACGGCATGCAGCGCCTGACCTGCGGGAAAGTGCTCGAGAGACCGGCGTTCACCGCTGTGCAGATTGACCAGCGCCGTGGGTTGCAGCTGGAAGGCAAAACCGTCAATGCGATCGGCCGTGGCGCCGTTGTAAAGCACCGCATCGACGCTTTGCAGACGCTCGATCGGTTCGCGCAACGGCCCGGCCGGCAGGCAACGCTGGTTGCCCAGCCCTCGGGCGGCATCGATCAGCACCAGTTCCAGGTCCCGGGCCAGCCGGTAATGCTGCATGCCGTCGTCGGAGAGGATCAGGTCCAGCGGCTCACTCGCCAGCAAGGCTTTGACCGCGCGGCTGCGGTCCGGGTCGATCATCAGCGGCACGCCTGTGCGCTGAACGATCAACAACGGTTCATCGCCCGCCACGTCCGCGCTTTGATCCGCCTCGACTCGCCACGGCAGTTGCGAAGGTTTGGCGCCATAACCACGGCTGACCACGCCGACCCGCAGACCTCTGCGCTGACAATGCTGGATCATCCACAGGATCAACGGCGTCTTGCCGGTGCCGCCCACCGTGATGTTACCGACCACGATCAGCGGCACCGGCGGTTGGTAGATCTCGCCCTCGCCCGCCAAAAAGCGCTTGCGCTTGCCGGTGACCACACGCCGATACAGCCATTCCAGCGGCTGCAACAGCTTCAATGCCGGATGGCCTTCGTACCATGCAGCGAGCAATCGATCGGACATGGCCATCAGGATGCCGGCGCCGCCTCGACAGTGGTCATACGCAAATGACTGAAACCGAGCTTGCCGGCAGCGTCCATCGCAGTGATGACGGACTGATGAGGGGTCTTGCCATCGGCGCTGATGGACAGCGGCAGGTTGGTGTCGCCGTTGGATTCTTTCTGTAGCGCTTCCATCAGGCTGGTCAGGTCATTCTTCGGCAATAAATGGTTGTTGACCGAAAATACCCCCTCAGCGCTGATGGCGATGTCCAGTTGCTTGGCCTGCTGGTCTTCGGCCGGGGAACCGCTGACTGCTTCCGGCAAATCGACGCGCAACTGGGTTTCACGGGTGAAGGTGGTGGTCACAACGAAAAACAGCAGCAGGATAAACACCACGTCGATCAACGACGCGAGGTTGATGTCTATCGTTTCCCGTGGTTTACGACGGAATTTCACGCTTTACCCTCAGCCAGATCCACGTCGCGGTCGCCCTGCACCACTTCGACCAATTTGATCGCTTCCTGCTCCATGCCCACCACCAGCTCATCGATGCGGCGTTGCAGGAAGCGGTGGAAGAACACGGCCGGAATGCCGACCATCAGACCTGCGGCGGTGGTGATCAGCGCCTTGGAAATACCCCCGGCCAGCACGGAGGCGTTGGTGCCCATGCCCGTGCCCATGAACGCACTGAAAATATCGATCATGCCCAGCACCGTACCCAGCAACCCCAGCAATGGGGCCATGGCGGCAATGGTGCCAAGGGCATTGATGTAGCGTTCGAGCTCGTGAATCACCCGCGCCGCGGCCTCTTCGATGCACTCTTTCATGATCTCGCGACCATGCCTGGAGTTCGCCAGACCGGCGGCCAGGATCTCGCCCAACGGAGAGTTGGCGCGCAGTTCCTTGAGTTTTTCTTTATTGAGTTGTTTGTCCTTGATCCAGACCCAGACCTGCCCGAGCAAGTGCTCCGGGGTCACGCGGCTGGCACGCAGGGTCCACAGACGCTCGGCGACGATCGCCATGGCCGCGATGGAGCTCAGGATGATCGGCAGCATCATCCAGCCGCCGGATTTGACCAATTCCCACACAGTGACAGTCCCCTCGAAAAAGTGCGCCACTCTAACATAGGGGGTGGACGCACCGAAGACCGCGATGTCGCATCCGGTCGGGCTTCGACAGTTCGGGTTACTGGCTGGATGGTGGCGGATCGCGCCAGAAGCGCCGTTCTTGAAGCATCGTCCACGGCGGCTCGAAGCGTCCCAGTTGCAGACGAATGGCACCTTGCTCGGCGCTGTCGTAAATCGCCACACCGCGCTTTTGATACCTCGCCACGACCGTGGGATGGGGATGGCCGAAAGAATTGCCGTTACCACGGGAGATCAGCACCGCTTTGGGCTGCAAGGTGCTGAGCAACGCCATTGAAGACGAACTGCGACTGCCATGGTGCGGGGCCTGCAACCAATCCGTCGGCACCGCCAATGGACTGTCGAGCAACGCCCGTTCGGCTGCGGCATCGATGTCGCCGGTCAGCAGCAACCGCTCGTCATTGGCTTCAATCTGCAACACGCAGGATTTCTGATTGCTGTCGCTGGCCGATGACCACTGCCAGAGTTGAAACTTCACGCCGTCCCAGGTCCATTGCTGACCGCTCTCGCAATCCTCGGCGTGCAATTCGTCTGGCAGGGCCAGGTGATCGCCACTCAGTACTTGCTTCACCGGTATTGCGCTGGCAATGGCTCGCGCACCGCCGGCATGATCGGCATCGGCATGGCTGATCAGCATCAGATCGAGTCCGTTCACGCCCAGTTTGCGCAAGGTTGGCAGCACCACCCGCTCCCCCAGGTCGATGTCGCCGAACCGTGGGCCGGCGTCATACAGCAAAGTGTGATGGCGGGTGCGCACCAGGATTGCCAACCCTTGCCCGACATCCAGCTGCCAGACCTCGGCCATGCCTTCAGGCAACGTGTGCCGGGGCGCAAAAACCAGCAACAGCAACATCGGCCAGCCCAACGGTTGTAATGGCACGCCTCGCGGCAGTAGCAGCACAAAGGCCCCCAGCGTACCGATTGCCCATACCCACAACGGGACCGCCAACGGTACCCACGCGGGCAATTGCCCGGCTATCAACGCCAACCCGTTGAACAGAAGGTCGATCAGACCGCCGGCCAACCACAGCAACCCTTCGCCCACATAAGGAACGGGCAACAACAGTGTCCCGAGCAAGGCCGGCGGCAGGACCACCAGACTGATCCAGGGCACCGCGAGCAAATTGGCCAGCGGGCCGCTGAGACTGATCGGCAACCCCAGAACCAACAGCAGCGGGCACAGACCGATCGCGATCAGCCATTGGGTACGGGTCCAGGTTTGCCACCAGCGCCACGGCCCCAATCGCCCGCCAAAAGTGAAAATCAGCACCGCGACTGCGGCAAAGGACAACCAGAAACCCGGTTGCAGGCTCGCCAGCGGGTCCAGCAGCAGAACACCATCAAGCGCCAACAACAGCGGCCACCATGCGCCCAGGTGACGAAACCGTAGTCGCCACAACAGCACCAGACCGATCATCAGGCAGGCCCGCCGCACCGGCACTTCGAAGCCGGCCAACAGCCCATAACCGAGCGCCGCCGCGAACGCCAGTCCGCATGCCCATGGCAGCCACGGCAAGCGCTTGGGCCACAAACCATAACGCGCCAATCCGGCAATCAGCAGATACACCACTCCTGCCAGCAAACCGATGTGCTGTCCGGAAATCACCAATAGATGCACGGTGCCGGTGTCTTGCAGCACCTGCCAGTCCTCACGACTAAGCCCGGCGCCATCCCCCAGGACCAACGCCGCCAGCGCCCCCGTTCGCCCCTGGGCATCCACGGCCTGCAAACGCTGACGGATGCCGTCACGCCAGGCCCACTGCGCTTCCCTGATCAACTGGCCGTCCTTGACGCTCCCGGTGGCACCGATGCGTTGGACCAGCAACCAGGCGTCGTAATCGAACGCATGCGGGTTGAGCAATCCGGCAGGACGCTTCAATTTGACAGCCAGCCGCCAATGCTCGCCGCTGTTGACCGCAGGCCCGCCATACCAGGCCAGGCGCAAGTGCCGAGGCAGATGGGTGCGACGCGACTGATTGTCCGTCAGTTCGAAACGCACCACACCCTCGGCCTGCTGAGGCAACCCGGTCACACGACCTTCGAGCCAGCGAGTCTCGCCATCGAGATTCAGCGCCAGACGATCATTCAGCGCCCACTGTGCATTCGCGCATGCCCAACTGAAACCGAACAGAAAAAATGCCACGGGAAAGGTGCGAAACGGCAGCAACATCAAACCCGCCACCGGTAACAACAGCCACAACCCTGTCGGCGGTAATGCCGGTAAAAAACGCAGGGCCAGCAGACCCAACGCCAGCGCCATCATCCCTGTGCGCATAAGCCCGTCCTTGAGAGTCCCTTCCTATGCTTAGCCGGTGTACCGCACGTACGTCGTTATCAATTGTCACAAAGTCTGAATGGGCGGTTCGTAGAATCCAGACATACTTGCCGCCTGAACCGACCGAGATGCCTTATGCCCCGGCGCTTATTCAAACGTTACATGCCAGACCCGACCAGCATCAGGGAACACAAATCCTTACGCTTTCTCGGCACCCTGCTGCATGACCCGAACCTCTGGCACCTTAATCGCCACTCCGTCGCGCGGGCCATGGCGGTCGGTCTGTTCGCCGCATTCCTGCCGATTCCATTGCAGATGCTGGTGGCGGCGTTCCTGGCTATCATCGCGCGCGGCAACATGCCGATTGCCGTCAGCCTGGTCTGGCTGACCAACCCGATCACCATGCCGGCGGTATTTTTCTGCACTTATCAGACGGGTGCCTGGTTGATGGACGTCCCCGCCAGACGCTTGCCGAACGCGCTGACCTGGGAATGGATCAGCGGTGAACTCTCAAGCCTGTGGCAACCGTTCTTGCTCGGTTCGGTGGTAACGGGACTGGTGCTGGGTGCCCTCGCCTATTGCATGGTGATGATGTATTGGCGCTGGTGGGTGAGTCGGCAGTGGAAGCGGCGTAAGAAAAGTCGAATGTGAGAATGTAAAACGGCCTCCAATGTGGAGGCCGTTTTTTTATAAAGATTGTTGAATCGGGGACATATTCATTACTGCGGTAACGGCGGTTCTTTGGTTGTGTACATATCCGTTTCTGCGGTAATGGCGGCTCTTTTGGTTGTGTACATATCCGTTTCTGCGGTAATGGCGGCTCTTTTGGTTGTATACATATCCGTTTCTGCGGTAACGGCCGCTGGCGGTTTCGCTTTTACAGCGAGTCACTTTCGAAAAGCGCGAAAGTAACCAAAGCGCTCTTGCCCCGCCATTCGGTGCCTCGCTTAGGCTCGGCATGCCCTCACTCCGGCATTGCTCCGGGGGCCCGCTGCCATCGGCCATCCATGGCCGGGGGCAGCTACCGCGGCATCCTTGCCGCGGTGCCCCCTACGCAACGCCTGCGTTCGGCCTCTGGGAAAAGGGGCAAGCAGATCAAGATCAAAAGCCAAAGCCAAAGCAACGGCAACGGCAACGGCAACAGCTTCGCGGGCAAGCCCGCTCCTACAGGGATCGGTGTACAGCTTTCGCTTTTTCACCACTCAACAGGCCGAGCGTTAGCTCGCCTGCAGCTGTTGATTTTGATGCACCGCCCCATCGAGAGGCCGAGTGGAGGTTCTGCGTAGTGGGCAACCCGGCATGGATGCCGGGTTAGCCGTGCATGGCCAGGGATGGCCGATCGCGGCGGGCCCACGGAGCAGGACCGGAGCGAGGGCATGCCGAGCCTGAGCGAGGCACCGAACGAAAGGGGCAAGAGCCCTTGGTTACTTGGGGCTTTTCCAAGTGACCCGCCGTAAGGGCGGAACCCTAAGTGGCCGTTACCGCAGCAATGGATATGTACACCATCAAAAACCACGTCGCCTGACATCCAGCCTTCGCGGGCAAGTCGGATCGCCGCATCGCTCGCTCCTACAGGTACGGTGATGCTCTTTGATCAGGTACGCATCCCACGCCCACTCACCAGCAACCGCGCACAGCCGACATACAACACAACAGTCGCAATCAGCATAAAGGTGATCGCCACACTGATCCTGATATCCGACACACCGAGAATGCCGTAACGAAAGGCGTTGACCATGTGCAGCACCGGGTTGGCCAGCGACACAGTCTGCCAGAACGGTGGCAGCAAACTGATCGAGTAAAACACCCCGCCCAGATAAGTCAGCGGTGTCAGCACAAAAGTGGGAATGATCGAAATGTCATCGAAATTGCGCGCAAATACCGCGTTGATGAAACCCAGCAACGAAAAGATCGTCGCCGTCAGCACCACCACCAGAACGGTCACGCCCAGGTGATGCACCTGCAATTGAGTGAAGAACAGCGACAGCAGGGTCACGATGATCCCGACCATCAACCCGCGCAGCACGCCGCCCAAGGTGTAACCGACCAGAATCGTATGCGGCGACACCGGCGACACCATCAATTCTTCGATCGAGCGCTGGAACTTGCTGCCAAAGAAACTCGACACCACGTTGCCGTAGGAGTTGGTGATCACCGACATCATGATCAGCCCCGGCACGATGTACTCCATGTAAGTGAAGCCACCCATGTCGCCGATCTGCCGGCCGATCAGGTTACCGAAAATAACGAAGTACAGAACCATGGTGATGGCCGGCGGCAGCAAGGTCTGCGGCCAGATCCGAGTGAAGCGCTTGACCTCGCGGTAGACAATGGTATTGAGGGCAACGAGGTTGGGTTGCAGCTCGGAACTCATACCGCCACCTTCGACAGATTCTTCTCCACCAGGGACACGAACAACTCCTCGAGGCGATTGGTTTTGTTACGCAGACTCAACACTTCGATGTTCTGCTGCGCCAATTGAGTGAACAGCGCGGTAATGCCCATGGCCTTGTCGACCTGGACTTCCAGGGTATGACTGTCGATCAGTCTCGTCGGGTAACCGAGCAACTTCGGCGCCACTTGCAAGGTGTTCTTCAAATCGAGCAGGAAGGTTTCGACATGCAGTTGGCTGAGCAACTGCTTCATGCTGGTGTTCTCGACAATGGTGCCGTGGTCGATGATGCCGATGTTGCGGCACAACTGCTCAGCCTCTTCCAGATAGTGCGTGGTGAGGATGATGGTAATGCCTTTCTGGTTCAGTTCGGTGAGGAACGTCCACATCGAACGACGCAGTTCGATGTCCACCCCCGCCGTCGGTTCGTCGAGGATCAACAGGCGCGGTTCGTGAACCAGCGCCCGGGCGATCATCAGTCGGCGCTTCATGCCGCCGGACAAGGAGCGCGACGGCACATCGCGCTTGTCCCACAGGCCGAGTTGGGTCAGGTACTGCTCGGCGCGTTCCTTGGCGACTTTCGGCGGAATGCCGTAGTAACCGGCCTGGGTCACGACAATGTCGAACGTCTTTTCGAACTGGTTGAAGTTGAATTCCTGGGGCACCACGCCAATGCAGCGCTTGAGCGCCGCCGGTTCCTTGTCCAGGTCATGACCGAAGATATTCACCGTTCCGCTGGTCTTGTTCACCAGGGTCGAGAGAATGCCGATGGTCGTGGATTTGCCGGCGCCGTTGGGGCCGAGCAAGGCGAAAAAGTCACCTTCGGCGACGTCCAGATCGATACCACTCAAGGCCTGGAAACCGTTGCCGTAGGTTTTGGTTAGCTGCCGGATGGACAGAGCGGAACTCATATCGGATTTACGCACCAAGAAGGGAAGAAAGGAATAAATAAGGGCGGGCGGCGAGCAATGCAACCGCGGCGCACGAGCGCAATGGTGCTTGTCGCTGCCGCACAAGTACAGTCAAGCGTGTCGATAGTGAGTATTAAGTCAACGCGGTCATAACCGCCTTCTGATAGGCCGGGCGCTGTTTCAATCGCGCATACCAGGCTTGGAGATGAGGCTGCGGCGCGCGCTCGATCGGCATCTCGAACCAGGCATAAATGAAACTGCCCAAGGGAATGTCACCCATGCCGATTTCGTCGCCGGACAGGTACGGTTTGGCCGCCAGCGCTTGATCGGCCATCGACAGCAGATCGTCGCACTCCTTGATCGCAGCCTTGATGGCCGGCCAGTCCTGCTGGTCTTGCGGAGTGCGCAACACGCCCCAGAACACCGTGCGGAATGGGGCGGCAAAACTTGAGGTGGTCCAGTCCATCCACTTTTCCGCCGAGGCGCGGGCCTGCAGGTCAGGCGGATACCAGGCCGTATCGCTGGCATGACGGGCCATCAGATAACGGACGATGGTGTTGGATTCCCACAGCACAAAACCGTCGTCTTCGATCACCGGCACTCGGCCATTGGGATTCATCGCGCGGTACTCAGGCGTGTCGACCACGCCAAAGGCGCCGCCGGCGTCGATGGCTTCATAGGCCAGGCCCAGTTCTTCGGCCGCCCACAACGGCTTCCTGACATTCGACGAATTTTTCCGACCCCAGATCTTCAGCATGACCGCCCCTTCTTGGATGAATGCGCAGGCAGCATACGCCGGATCAGGCGCGACTCAAATCGCTCTGCATGTCACCCAGCAACACAGGCAATTGCTCACTGAACAGATGCGGATAGCACTTTTCCAGGTGTTCAAAAAAGAACGCTTCAGGCACATCGCTGAACTGGCCGTGATCGATCAGGTACTCCATCAATTGCTCGCCATCACGGTTGAAGGGATGGAACACGCTGTCGTTGATCCCGTCGAATTCCAGCGGCGCGACATTGAACAGTTCGCAGAGTTGTTGATTAAAGGCCGGTGTGGCTTTGACCCAACGATCGTTCAGATAGAACTCGGTGTAACCGTGCATGGCGAACACATCGCTTTTGAGCAATTCGAGTAGACGCGGCGTCGACAGGTGATTGCGCACATCTGCCAGTCCGATACGCGCCGGGATCCCGCAATGCCGGGCTGCACCGGCCAGCAGCGTGGCTTTGGGCACGCAATAACTCTCCCCCGCCGCCAGCGCATAGCTGCCGCGCAAGGTCTCTGGATCGCGACTGAAGGTGTAAGGGTTGTAGCGCACGGCCTCACGCACCGCGTAATAGAGATTGATTGCCTGTTCAAGCGGATCGCGCCCGACGCCACGATGTTTTTCGGCGAACTCCACCACCGAGGGATGGTCACTGTCGATGAAGCGGCCGGGGCTCAGACATGCGTGCATGGCAACAATCTCCTGGGGGGAAGCCACGAGTCTAGCGACACCTTCAGCACAGAGATAACGACGTATCGGCCAAATATCAGCGTTTGCCGCGCTGTCTACAAAAGCGCTTAACCGTCCGCCCTCGAAACAACTGACGAATTTCAGCCGCAGCTTCCTACAAGCTCAGACTGATTGCTCCGCCCCCCATTTTTATGGATGCCGTCTAAGCTCTGAAAGTGGTTTTGCCCTTGGCTTCACGGAGAATTGAATATGCTGCTGTTGTGGATACTGGTTCTGGTGGTCGGTATTGCCTACCTGGCACATCGCCGCACTGCGCCTCTGCCCGCCTTGGGCATCATCGCTGTCTATCTGCTGGCGATGGGCATCTTCAGCCATGCCCCCGTCTGGCTAATGCTGATTTTCTGGGTGATGCTCGCGGCCGTGGGTGCTTTCCTGCTGCTGCCGGATCTGCGCCGAAAACTCTTCACGGCGCCGATGTTCAGCTGGTTTCAAAAAAACCTGCCGCCAATGTCGCAAACCGAGCGTGAAGCCATTGAAGCCGGCACGGTCTGGTGGGACGGCGAGCTGTTCAGCGGTCGCCCGGACTGGAACAAGCTGCTGGCCTATCCAAAAGCGCAACTGAGCGAAGAGGAACAAGCGTTCATCGATGGCCCGACTGAAGAGCTCTGCGCCATGGTCAGCGATTGGCAGATCGGCCAGTTGATGGATCTGCCGCCCAAGGCTTGGGATCACATCAAACAGCATGGCTTTTTTGCCCTGATCATTCCCAAGGAATATGGTGGCAAAGGCTTCTCGGCTTATGCGCATTCCCAGATAGCGATGAAGCTGGCCACCCGCAGCGGCGACCTGGCGTCGACCGTCATGGTGCCCAATTCCCTCGGCCCGGCGGAACTGCTTCTGCATTACGGCACCGACGAACAACGCAATCATTACCTGCCACGGCTGGCCCGTGGCGACGAAATCCCCTGCTTTGCCCTGACAGGCCCGATGGCAGGTTCCAACGTCGGCGGGATGACCGACACCGGGGTGATTTGCAACGGCGAATGGGAAGGCAAGGAAACCCTCGGCCTGCGCCTGAACTGGGAAAAACGCTACATCACCCTCGGCCCGGTGGCGACCCTGATCGGCCTGGCTTTCAAGGCTTATGACCCGGATCATCTGCTGGGCGACAAAGTCGACCTGGGGATCAGCCTCGCCCTGATTCCAACTCAGACCCCCGGTGTAGAAATCGGTCGCCGTCACTTGCCGCTGGGCGCCTCGTTCATGAACGGTCCGAACTCCGGCAAGGACGTGTTCGTACCGCTGGAATTCATCATCGGCGGTCAGGAGATGCTCGGCGAGGGCTGGATGATGCTGATGAACTGCCTGTCGGTCGGGCGTTCCATCTCACTGCCTGCCATCGGTACCGCTGCGGGTAAGTTCACCAGTCTGGTGACAGGCCAATACGCCCAGGTTCGTGAACAATTCAACGCACCGCTGTCAGCCTTCGAAGGGATTCAAGAAGCACTGGCGCGGATCGCCGGCAGTACCTGGCTGATGGACAGCGCACGAATGCTCACCGCCAACGCGGTCGACCTCGGCGAAAAGCCGTCGGTACCTTCGGCCATTATCAAATACCACCTCTCCGAGCGCGGCCGCGAGTGCATCAGCCACGCCATGGATGTTCACGGCGGCAGGGCCGTCATCATGGGCCCGAACAACTACCTGGCGCGTGCCTGGCAAGGTGCGCCCATTTCCGTCACGGTCGAAGGTGCGAATATCCTGACTCGCAGTTTGATGATCTTCGGCCAGGGCGCTATTCGCTGCCATCCATTCGTGCTCAAGGAAATGGCCCTCGCCCACCGTGAAGACAAACAACAGGCCCTGATCGAGTTCGATGCACTGCTGCTCGACCACATTGGTTTTGCCGTGAGCAACGCCGCCAGCACCCTGGTGCTGAATCTTGGTCTGGGGCATTTCGAACACATGCCTGGGGACAGGCTCAGCCAAGGCTATCTTCGCGCCCTCAACCGTCAAGCCGCGGCCTTTGCCCTGCTTGCAGACCTGAGCATGATGCTGCTGGGCGGTGATTTGAAACGTCGCGAACGGCTGTCCGCACGCCTGGGCGATGTGCTCAGCTACCTGTACCTGGCCTCCGGTGCACTCAAGCGTTATCACGATCTCGATTCGCCGGAGCATATGCATCCGCTGTTCGCCTGGGCCATGGAAGAGAGTCTCGGCCAGTCCGAACGTGCGCTGGACGAACTGCTGAGAAACTTCCCGAACAAGGTACTCGGATGCCTGCTGCGGGTGTTGGTGTTCCCGTTCGGTCGCAGGCACAGAGGCCCGTCGGACAAACTGGCGGCCGAAGTCGCAGCCGTCATCGGCCGCGCAAAGGGCGATCCAACGCTTGAGGAGTTACTGGGGGGCTGCTATCGCCCGCAATCGCCAGAAGATTCGGTCGGCGCCCTGCAGCACGCTTGCGATTTGCTGAATGCCGCCAAGCCGATACAGAAAAAACTCAATACGGCGCTGAAAAGTCGCCAGGTCAAACCCACTATTGGAGAAACTGCCATCGATGCAGCCCTGGAGGCTGGCGTCTTGCAACCAGCTGAAGCCCAGACCTTGCGTGAGGCAGAAGTGGCGCGACGCAAGGTGATTGATGTCGATGATTTTGATCCAAAGGAGCTGGTATTGGCCAAAGGCAAGGTCCGCTGATCCGGCGGACCGTATATCTTGCAGGGGACTCTTTACCATGTGCTCTCTATCATGGGAAAAGGGGCGCAAGAGCTTTATACTCTCGCGCCCGTTTTGCTCTTGAGGACTTATCTCGTGTCCAACATCGTTGCCGATCATCTCGTTTTGCTCGACCACCTGCGCAGCATCCTGGTCGCCGTGGGTGAGGCCGAACAGGTTCCCGAAGAAAGCCATGCCTTGTTCCTGGAGCGCTTCGACGAACTGCTGGCGTCACTGCCGATCGAGCCGATTGAAAGCCAATACCTGGGCCAGGACATCCTGACGCAGGTCATTTCCCGTTATCCGCAAATCGCCCACCTGATTCCACGGGACCTGCTGTGGTACTTCGCCGGCGACTGCCTGCACTACCTGTCCGACGAAGAAATCGACTTGTACCAAGCCCTTGAAGAACGTCGCTTCGAAGCCGAACAGAACGATGAACCGTTCGACTGGAATCAGGAAAAACAACTGCTGGCGATGTCGAACCAGGACAGCAAGCACTGATCCCCAATCAGTCATGCAAAAGGCCCGCATGGTTGAACATGCGGGCCTTTTTTTGTGGCGTTGCAGTGATGTGGTGATTCGAAGTCAAGCCACGAAACCCGTAGGAGCGAGCTTGCTCGCGAAAGCGGTATCTCTCACGACATCAATGTGACTGTACCGCCGCCTTCGCAGGCAAGCCTGCTCCTACAGGCATTTTGGCTTGCCCGGCCTTCTCAGCGTCGGCTCCTTCTCCAGGCATTCCACCAGATAATCGATAAACACCCGTAACTTGGGCGGTAGATAGCGGGTTGGCGAATGCAGCAGCCAGGCGCCTCCGTGGTAGGACGCCAGAAAAGTCCAGTCCGGCAGTACTTGCACGATCAGCCCTTGTTCCAGCGCATAACGGGCAGTGAAATACGGCAGGCTGCCGATTCCGATGTGTTGCAATACTGCGTCTAGTCGCACACCCGTGTGATTGGCGGCATAACGTCCACGCACACCGACAGTCACAGCCTTGGTGCCCTTCTTGAATTTCCAGCGCGCATCATTCGGGGTTTCGCCCAGATAGACGCAACTGTGGTTGAGCAAATCGTGGGGATGAGTCGGTGTGCCGTGCTCGGCCAGGTACTGCGGCGTTGCACAGAGCAAATGATCGATGGTCAACAACTGCCGTCCCACCAGTCCCGCGGGCGGGCGATCGGTAATACGGATCGCCAGATCGACGTTGTCGTCGATCAAATCTACCTGACGGTCCTCGAGCAACAACTCCACGCTCACTTTGGGATAACGCCGCAGAAATTCCGGCATATGCGGATGAATCACAAATCGCCCGACGGCCTTGGGCACGCTGATACGCACCAGCCCTTCTGCTTCATCGGTAAATTGACCGCTGATTTCCATCACCGACTTCGCGGCGCTGACCATCTCCTGGCAACGCTTGAACACCTCTTCGCCACCGTCACTCAGACGCAGCTTGCGTGTGGTTCGTTGCAACAGCCGCATGGCGAGTGCCTTCTCCAGCCGCGAAATGCTGCGACTCACCGCCGAGGGTGAAGAACCTGACTGGCGCGCCGCTTCGGAAAAGCTGCCGGTTTCGACTACTTTGACAAAAATTGCCATTTCACCGAGCAGCGGCAGGGGAAGATTTATGCTCACAGCGCAACAGTCCTTTGATGATTGAACGGATTATCACGCAATTTCAGGGTTCATATAATAAAGACAGAAACTTTAACAAGAGCATGAAATATGACGTTCCGCCTCTTTTTCCATAGTGATGACCTCAAGGCCGATGTGGAAGTCCTGGATTGCACGCCCCACGAAAACGAATTCGCCGTGGTGCTGCACTCCACCCTGTTTCATCCCCAAGGTGGCGGTCAACCCTGGGATATCGGTTGGATCGGCGAAAGCCAGGTACTGCGCGTGGTCCAGGATCCGGACCGGATCATCCATTTCGTTGACCACCCGGTAAACCCCGGCATGACCCGGATTCGGGTCGACGAGCAACGCCGCCGGTTCAATACGCGCATGCATTCGGCGGGGCACCTGATTGGTCATTTCGTCCAGGCGATGGGCTGGATGCCGACCAAGGCTCATCACTGGCCGGACGAAGGACGTGTGCAATTCAAACCGGGCGACGGTGCGCAGGAGGTCGATGCCCAGACGATTCAGCACGGCATCGAACAATGGATCGCCCATGATCTGCCGCGCCTGACATCGTTGCGCGAAGGTGCCCGGGAAATCGGCTTCGGTGAATTGCCCGCCTACGGCTGCGGCGGCACCCATGTACAGAGCCTGAAGGATTTGGGCACGGTCACGATCACTGCCCTTTCACAGAAAAAGGGAACGCTGTCAGTCCACTACAGCGTGGACTGAGCATTTGGGCGATGACGACGCCGGGGAACCTGCGTTCGCGGGGTGCGCTGCAATGCCGAGAGCCGATTTGCCCGCAATACGACGACGATCCGGGGTATTGGTGTGGTCTGGTTCACGCTGGTCAAGCAACAGAACGAATAAGTTCGCTCGAGAGTCGCTGAAGTCGCCCCTTCAAACAGCCTCATGTGCCACTCCATCACCTTTAACCTGCCTATCTCCACGCTTTGAACGGAAAGTTTTTGTTCAAAGCGTGGCGCTTTGCCTTGGTTGAACTACCTTTCAAACAAGAAGAAATCATAACGGTTGGGAATGACCACGTTAGGTTCAGCGATCAGATAGCGGATTGGCAAAAGGAGTTACCTCACTATGGTCCTGGCAAGCGTTTTCCGGCTCTGTATTTTGATTGCCGGGTGCTTTTTCGGGGAGTCAGGTCGGCGGACAGTGCCGTCTTTAGCTGCTGTTGCTTTCAAGCCTGAACCTATCGTTCGGGTCGACAGCCCAGGTATCTGGATCACTAAAAACCGTTTTAGCGAAGGTCGCTCGCTGTTCAGTCAGACCAGCGTATTGCACCTGTTTGCAGGTAGCACCACGGAATATTGCCGGGGCCATTAGTCAGGGGTCTGGCGGGGTAGAGGGCCACTCAAGGCCCCTTGTAGTGATCCGAGGCAACTTAATCAGCCTCAAAGATGGCCTATTCAGCGAGGATGCACTTAATGAGCTATCGTACCGTGCCCGCTTTCAAGCGAATTATTCATGGCCTGTTCTGGACGGGCCTCAGCGTGAATGCGGCGCAGGCCGCGCCGGACAATTGTTCGCAACTGGACAATTTGCCGACAACGTTCGAGGTCGGTCAGGGGCTCCAGAATGAACTGCGCGTTCCCGTCCCAGTGACGCAGCTGGCAGTCGGCGACCCGAAGGTCGCCGATGTGCAACCCAGCGGCAACAATGCCTTCATCCTCACGGGCCTCGCGCCGGGGGCCACCAGCCTGATGGTCTGGACCGCCTGTTCGAAAACGCCGCGCCAAAGCATGGTGTTCGTCAAGGGCAAGGCCACGTCGGCGCTGACCAGCGTCTCGACGGTGCCTTCCGAAGACCCGCTGTTACCGATACAGGTGCAAACCGACATCCGCTTCGTTGAAGTCAGCCGGACCAAACTCAAGGAAGCCAATGCCTCGATTTTTGGCCGCCAGGGCAACTTTCTGTTCGGCTCGCCGAGAACCTTTCCCACCATCGACGGCATTGTCACGCCGTCGGTGCCGGTGAACAATGACATGTTCAACTTCGCTTTTGCGTCCAGCGATACTCTAGTGTCGATCAACGCACTGGAAGGCAGCGGTTTCGCCTACACCCTGGCACGACCAAGCCTGGTAGCGCTCAGCGGACAGAGTGCGAGCTTCCTGGCCGGTGGTGAAGTGCCGATTCCGGTGCCCAGTTCAGGCAGCGATAACGTGTCCATCGAATACAAGGAATTCGGTATCCGCCTGACCCTGACGCCGACGATCATCGGCAAAAACCGGATCGCGCTGAAGGTGGCACCGGAAGTCAGTGAACTGGACTTCAGCAACGCCGTGAGCATCGCCGGCACCATCGTTCCGGCGCTGACCATCCGCCGTACCGACACTAGCATCTCCCTGGCCGACGGCGAAAGCTTCGTCATCAGCGGCCTGATCAGCACCCGCAACAGTTCCCAGGTGAACAAGTTTCCGGGGCTGGGCGATATCCCGATTCTGGGCGCGTTCTTCCGTGACAACACCGTCAACCGTGAAGAGCGCGAACTGCTGATGATCGTCACCCCACATCTGGTCCAGCCGCTGGCTGCCAATGCACAACTTCCATCCTTGCCTGGCGAGCAATTGCGCAACTACGACCCGAACTTCTATCGCATGTTCTTCCTCGAAAATGGCGATTTCGACAGTCGCTCCGGGCTTTCACAATGAGCCGAAGCCTGAATCAGACTTGCCTCGCCCTCATTCGTAACGGTGACCTTGAGCGCTTGCCGGGCCAGCTTTCTTGCCAATGGCCAAGCGTTCAACGTGTTGTAGCCAAAGGACATTCGATGAAAGCAGTCATTGCAATAACGGCGACATTAATGCTCGCCGGTTGTGCCACCAATGGTTTGTCTTCGCGACCGGCTATCTGTGCCAAGCCCGATTCGGAAAAAGAGTTGGCCCTGAGCCTGGCCGACAACATGGCCAATGAAGGCCGTTTGTATGCCAGCCTGGCGAATCTTGAAGGTTTGCCCGACAACATGGTTCAGGTTCGCCTGCGCAAGGCTCGGGTGCTGCGTTTGATGGGGCGTAACGAAGCGGGCCCGTTGTATCAAAGCCTGCTCGGCACTTGCCTGGCCGCTGATGGGGAACATGGCTTGGGCCAATTGGCCGCGGCCAAAAATGATTACGCCACCGCGACCATTCACCTTGAGCGTGCGGTGAAGATGGCCCCCACCGACGAAAAGATGCGCAATGACCTGGGGGTCGTTTATCTCAATCAGCGACGCATCCCTGAAGCACGCTTCGAGTTCATGACCGCCATGGAGCTCAAGCAGTCAAATTCGCTGGCGGCCCTGAATATGGTAACGCTGCTGATCTATCAGGATAACTGGAAGGCGGCTGCCGAACTCGTGACCCGCGCCAGCTTGAGTCCTCAGCAAGTCGCAGAAGCTCAAAGCCGTGCAGAAAAACTCAAGGCTTCTGCCAAAAAAGCGGTGGCTTCCGAGGGGAATCGCAGAACTGAGGTAGCCGCTGCCTCATCCAGTGCGACCAAGTAAAACGTACGAGGAGTCGAGATGAATACCAAGAGGCTGTTGATCGTGTGCATGGCTTGCCTGTCCACCAGTGCCTGGGCTATTGAGCCGGGCCCCTCTTCGAAGGAGCAAAAAGGCACTGAACAGTGGTTGGTGTTACAGAGTCGCGGCGTAGTTGCTTCGCCCAAACTGCAAACCGCTTCGGCCACTGAGCGTGACCTGGCCATGCAGCGTTGGCTGAACAGCTTCCTCTACCCGATTCCGGAGTTTTTTGACCAGGATACGGCGGGTGAGATCACCAGCAGCAACTGAGACACATCAGTGGGTGATCAGTCTCTGGCGTCGTTCAGAGTGGCCTGGCTGCAAAGCCGGGCTGGATGACGTCTGCAGGAAAGTATGGGTATCGACACATTATCCAAGCCAGACCGGATTACCCTGTAGGCGCTGCCAAAGGCAGCGATCTTTTTGATTTTCAGTCTGTCAGCCAACATCCCGAATCAGCCGCCATGCCTCGCCCACCGGCGGCTGTTTCATCCGTTCCGCATCACAGGCAATGGCCGCCGTGCTCATGCAGTGTTCGGCGCTTACCCCCCATCCCCTGACGAAACATTCTGAACTTGGGAAGTTTCTGACCGGGCGCCACGATCCCTTCCTACATCAATCCCACTCATGCCTTGTTAGCGTGTTCAGCCATTGACGCCTGTCCGGGCCAGGTTTGGCTTGGGCATCGCAATTTGTTTTCCTCAGCTTAAGGACGAGCTACTAAAAAGCAAAAGGATAAGCGCATGTTCGCCCCGGCCAACGCTGCCCAGTTCACGCTTGAACTCCCGACGGTTCGCAACGATTTCAAAGTGCTGGCCTTTGCAGGCACTGAAACCATCAGCGCCTTGTATTCGATCCAGGTTGAACTGGTCAGCGAGTACCGCGATTTCGATCTGGAGAGCCTGCTCGGCCAACCGGCCTTTCTCCAATTCGGCTTTAACGGCGAAGGCA
>NZ_JAKLSP010000027.1:0-102031 GCF_022014505.1 Pseudomonas sp. PGPR40
AAAGCATCCGCGGCCCCAAAATCGCCAAGCCCAAGGAATGGCTGGAGGGAAAGGCTGCCAATGCTCATGTGTCGACCGACCGGGTGCTTAAGGCCCATAAAGGGAAAACACCTTGAAAGGGCTGGCCGTAAGGGCGGAACCCTAAGCGGCCGTGACCGCAGAAATGGATATGCACTCCCAACACCCGGCAGTGAATCTCGCTACCTATGCCCCAGGTGCCAGCATCAGATTAGGCGATGGCCGCTCGTAACCCTCCTCCTCCAGGCGCATATCCAGCATCAGGCTGGACAGGTCCGCCGTGAGCGCTTCGGCTTCAGCATCGTTTTCCAGGTAGATCAGTTTCAGGTAGCTGTTGCAGCCGGGGCAGACTTCCGCCCGCAACGGTGCCTGATTGGCAGCGTGACGGTCATCCTCGAAGCTGACGTATTGCAGCCCCTTGCTCTGTTCGCAATACACGCACTTGACCCGCACCGCATGCCATTCACAGGCACACAACGAGCACACCAGATAACGCAACCCGTTGTATTTGCCGCGATGACGAATTACCCCGGCCATCGCCGGCGAACCGCAGGCCGGGCATTGGCTCAGGCTGTCGCCGCGCTTGAGTTCAAGGTTGGGCATGCTCAACAACCAATGGCTCCAGGCCGCTTGCAGCGCTGCACCGAGGAACGGCACCAGTTCTGCCGGCAGCATTGAATACTGTCCGCTGACCAAGGCAATCGCCCAGGCTTTGAGCAGCCCCGGGTTGGCACTGCGCAAAGTCGCCACGGCGTTTTCTACCGCAGCGTGTGACGGTGGCTGATAGCGTTGCAACAAGGCTTCGAGATACGGCAGCCAGACGTTTTCGCGCACCAGACTGTCGGCGGCGAACGGTGGCAAACCATGTTCTACGCACACCCGAAGACGTTCGGGATCGGGCATGGCGGCCACGGGCGGATCGTCCATCAATGTCTGTTGAGCGTGGCACAGCCCCGCGATCAAACGCAGATAATCCGCCATGGGATGCCCGTCCGCCAGGCGCTCCAGACGCAGCGCGCGCAAGGTGAACAGGTTGTTCGGTGGCAGGTACAGAAACGGCGGTGAACTCGCCGCCGCTTCTATCTGCCCAGGCTCGAGGATCGTGGCCAAGGGGTCATCCTTTTTTACTGATCGGTCGCTCAGGCGTCTCGTCTCGGGTCACTTCCTGATACCAGAGTTCATGGTGTTTTCTCGCCCAGGCGCGGCTGACCCGACCACGCACCATGGCGTGGACCGAGCCGCGAATCCAGATACCGGCATAGACGTGGACGATGATGCTCAGCACCAGGATGAAACCTGCCAGCGCATGCAGCAGCATCGCCCAACGAATGCCGGTGATGCCGAAATATGCGCTGAACCAGGCACGCCAGATCACGAGTCCGCTGAACAACAGCACCAGCATGCAAATCAGCAACACCCAGAACAGCAGCTTCTGCGCCGGGTTGTACTTGCCGATCGGCGGCACGCCCCCCTCTTCGTTGCGCATCACAGTCCTGACACGCCTGAGCCACAAACGGTCATTGGCGCTGAAGTAATTCGCTCGCCAGAAACTGAACACCAGGCCGAGGAACAACACAAACATCGCCACGCCCAGGTACGGATGCAGAATGCGCGTCCATGAACCGCCGCCAAACAGGTTACTGAGCCAAAACAATCCCGGATGGAACAAGGCCAGCCCCGACAACGCGGCCATCAGAAACAGCATCGCCACCAGCCAGTGATTGGTGCGCTGGTTGGCGGTGTAGCGCAGGATCGGTTTGTCGTTCATGGCCTGTCCTCCCCGCCGGGTTTCGTCGGGTCGAAGGTGTGCACCGATGGATCGAATTCATGCACCGCCGGGTCGATGGTGACTGGGTGTTCGTCCTCCTCGACCAATTGCGGCCCGACGCGCACGTAGTGAAAGAACCCGGCCAGCACCGCCGCGCCCATGGCCAGCAGTGCCAGGGGTTTGCTCAGGCCTTTCCACAAGTCCACCAGCGGACTGATCGCGGGGTGATCCGGCAAGCCGGCATACAACCTGGGCGTATCGGCATGGTGCAGCACATACATGACGTGGGTACCGCCGACGCCTGCGGGGTCATACAAACCGGCGTTGTCGAAACCGCGACTTTTGAGGTCGACGATTCGTTCGGCAGCGTGTTCTTTCATGTCTTCCTTGCTGCCGAAAACGATGGCGCCGGTCGGGCAGGTTTTCACGCAGGCCGGCTCCAGCCCCACCGCCACCCGGTCCGAACACAGCGTGCATTTATAGGCTTTGTGATCCTTTTGCGAGATGCGCGGAATGTTGAACGGGCAGCCGGTGATGCAATACCCGCAGCCGATGCAATGGTCTTGATCGAAATCGACGATGCCGTTGGCGTGCTTGATGATAGCGCCGGGACTCGGGCACGCCGCCAGGCAGCCGGGCTCGGCGCAGTGCATGCAGCCGTCCTTGCGAATCAGCCATTCGAGGTTGCCGGCGTCGGTTTCATGCTCGGTGAAGCGCATCAAGGTCCAGGTGTCTGCGCTGAGGTCCTGAGGGTTGTCGTAGGTGCCGAGGTTGTGACCGACATCGTCGCGCAGCTCGTTCCATTCCGAGCAGGCGACCTGGCAGGCCTTGCAGCCAATGCACTTGGTGGTGTCGATCAGCTTGGCCACTTCCTCTTGCGTGCGCACCGAGGGCGGCAGGGTGGTGGTGGCCGAACGGGCGATGATGTCTTGGCTGGCCATTTAGACTTTCTCCACGTTGACCAGGAATGACTTGGATTCCGGGGTCTGTGTGTTGCCATCGCCGAGGAACGGCACCAGGGTGTTGGTCAGGTAACCGTGACGGGTGGCGCCGGTGAAGCCCCAGTGCAACGGGATACCGATCTGGTGCACCACCTGATTGTTGACCTGCAGCGGACGAATCCGCTTGGTCACCACCGCCACCGCTTCGATATGCCCGCGCTTGGAGCTGACCCGGACCCGGTCGCCAGCGGCAATGCCCTTCTCCTTGGCCAACACCTCGCCGATCTCGACGAACTGCTCGGGCTGGGTCACGGCGTTGATCGGGCAATGTTTGGTCCAGAAGTGGAAGTGCTCGGTCAGCCGGTAACTGGTCGCCGCATAAGGGAAGTCCTTGGCCTGCCCGAGGGTGTCCCAGACTGAATCGAAGATCCGCCCGGCCGGGTTGCTGGTCGCCTGCTTGTTGTTCGGGTGCATCGGGTTGATGCCGATGGGCGTTTCGAACGGTTCGTAGTGTTCCGGGAACGGCCCTTCGTTCATCTTGTCGAGGGCGAAGAAACGCGCCACGCCTTCGGGGTTCATGATGAACGGGTTCATTCCGGCTTCCGGCGGTGCATCAGCCTTGTAGTCGGGCACGTCGGTGCCGGTCCAGACTTTGCCGTTCCACCACACCAGCCGCTTGTTCGCGTCCCACGGTTTGCCTTGCGGGTCGCAAGAGGCGCGGTTGTAGAGGATCCGTCGGTTCATCGGCCAGGCCCAGGCCCAGCCCAGGTTCTGCTTCATCCCGAAAGGATCGCTGTTGTCACGCCGGGCCATCAGGTTGCCCTGTTCGGTCCAGCTGCCGCAGAAAATCCAGCAACCGGACGCCGTGCTGCCATCGTCCTTGAGCTGGCCGAAACCGGACAGCTGCTGACCAGCCTTGACCACCGCGCCCGCGGCATCGGTGACATCGGCAACCGCGTAGCCGTTGAATTCCCGGGCCAGCTCTTCCGGTGTCGGGTCATCGGGAATCTTGTAGGGCCAGTCGAGCTTGAGGATCGGCTCGGCCCAGGCACCGCCATTGGCCTGGTAACGCTGGCGCAGGCGCAAGAACAGTTCGGCCATGATCTTCACGTCCGTGTGCGCTTGCCCTGGGCCATCGGCACCCTTCCAGTGCCATTGCAGCCAGCGGCCGCTGTTGACCAGTGAACCGTTTTCTTCGGCGAAACAGGTGGTGGGCAGGCGGATGACTTCGGTCTGAATGCTGGCCGTTTCCACATCGTTGTAAGGCCCGGCGTTGCGCCAGAACTCCGAGGTTTCGGTGGCCAAGGGGTCCATCACCACCAGCCATTTGAGTTTGGCCAACGCCTTCATTACACGGTTCTTGTCCGGCAAAGCGGCGATCGGGTTGAAGCCCTGGCACATGTAGCCATTGACCTGGCCCTTGCCCATCATGTCGAACATTTTCAGGATGTCGTAGCCGGGAATGTCCAGTTTGGGCAGCCAATCGTAGCCCCAGTTGTTCTCGGCGGTGGCATTGGCGCCGTACCAGGCTTTCATCAGGCTGACATGAAACTTGCCGTAGTTCTGCCAGTAGGACATCTGCCCGGGACGCAGCGGCTTGAGGGCGCGCTTGGCGATGTAGGCGTTGTAATCCTGTTCGGCTTCGGCCGGCAGGGTCAGGTAACCGGGCAGCAGGTTGGACAGCAAGCCCAGGTCGGTCAGGCCCTGGATATTGGAGTGCCCGCGCAGGGCATTGACGCCCCCGCCCGGCATGCCGACGTTGCCCAGCAGCAGTTGCACCATGGCCGCGCTGCGGATCATCTGCGAGCCGGTCGAATGCTGGGTCCAGCCCAGCGCGTAGAGAATCGTCATGGTTTTGCCCGGTTGCGAGCAGGTGGCGATCTCTTCCCAGATTTTTTGCATCGCGTCCACGGGCATGCCGCAGACCTGACTGGCCAGCTCCAGGGTGTAGCGGCTGTAATGCTGCTTCATTAATTGGTAGACGCAGCGTGGGTCCTGCAAAGTCGGGTCGACTTTGGCGAAACCGTCCTCGCCAATTTCGTAGCCCCAGCCGGACTTATCGGTGTAGGTGCGCTTGCTCGCGTCGTAACCGCTGAACAACCCGTCCTCGAAACCGTAGTTGGCTTTGACGATGAACGACACGTCGGTATAGGCCCGCACGTATTCGTGCTGGATCTTGTCTTCGGTCAGCAGGTAATTGATCAGCCCGCCCATGAAGGCAATGTCGGTGCCGGTGCGGATTGGCGCGTAATAGTCGGCCACCGAGGCGGTCCGGGTAAAACGCGGGTCGACCACAATAAGACGCGCCTTGTTGTGGGCTTTGGCTTCGGTCACCCATTTGAACCCACAAGGGTGCGCTTCGGCGGCATTGCCACCCATCACCAGAACCAGATTCGCGTTGGCGATATCGGTCCAGTGGTTGGTCATGGCACCACGGCCATACGTCGGGGCAAGACTTGCCACCGTCGGGCCATGTCAGACACGTGCCTGGTTATCGAACCCCAGCATGCCGAGACTGCGAATCACCTTGTGGGTGATGTACCCCGCTTCGTTGGACGATGCCGACGCCGCGAGGAAACCGGTGGTCAGCCAGCGGTTCACCGTTTGCCCCTGGGCGTTCTTCTCGATGAAGTTGGCGTCGCGGTCGGCCTTCATCAGGTCGGCGATGCGATCCAGCGCTTCATCCCAGGAGATTCGCGCCCACTCCGTGGTGCCGGGCTTGCGCACCTGCGGGTACTGGAGACGACTGGGGCTGTGAATGAAATCGAGCAGGCCTGCGCCTTTGGGGCAGAGGGTGCCGCGATTGACCGGGTGGTCGGCATCGCCTTCGATGTGGATGATGCTCTGGGCGACATTCTTCGCGTTGTCACCCTGGCTGTACATGATCAAGCCGCAACCGACCGAGCAGTACGGGCAGGTGTTGCGGGTTTCATGGGTATGGGCGAGCTTGAAATGACGCACTTGTTCGGCGAAAGCGGGCGTCGGGGCCATGCCCAGCGCGCCGAGGCTTGAGCCCGCAAGGCCGAGACCAGCGACCTTGAAGAACTGACGACGGTTGAGGTCCATCGTGCACTCCTGATCAGGTGGAATGTGGGAGCGGGCTTGCTCGCGAAAGCGGTGTGTCAGGCGATAGCAATGTTGACTGTGCCGCCGTCTTCGCGAGCAAGCCCGCTCCCACAGGGACGGTAACCTATCTACCGCCACTTAGAACTTTAGACAATGTTGCCGTGCGCGGTCTGAAAACCGACCGTCGGCGGCTTGCCGGTCATGCTCTGTTGCGCAATTCGCCAGCGATCAAGGTTGGCGCTTATCATGGCCACCGGATTAACCCCCTGCCTTTTATGAGACTGAGCATGACTTTCGATTTTGATCAGGTGTTCGACCGCCATGGCACTGGCAGTACCAAATGGAGCCGTTACCCGGCCGATGTGTTGCCGATGTGGGTCGCCGACATGGACTTCGCCGCTCCGCCAGCGATCATTCAGGCGCTGCAAACACGCCTGGAACACCCGATGCTCGGTTACAGCGTGGCGCAGGATGACTTGCGTGACGCCATCGTCGCCGACCTGTGGAACAAGTACGCCTGGCGCGTGCAACCCCAGGAGCTGGTCTTCCTGCCGGGTATCGAGTCGGGGTTCAACATGGCCCTGCATGCGCTGGTTCAGCCGCAGCAGAACGTGGTCGTGCAAACGCCAAACTACCCGCCGCTGCGCCATGCACCGGGCCACTGGCAACTGAACAAAGTCGAACTGGACTTCGACGCGTTGGCCGATGGTACCTATGCCACGCCACTCGATGCTTTGCGCGAGGCGCTGCAAGGGGGCGGCGCCCTGCTGCTGAGCAACCCGCATAACCCGCTGGGCAAGGTCTTCCCGCGCGAGGAACTGCAAGCAGTCGCCGACATTTGTCTGGAACAGGACGCCTGGATCATCTCCGACGAGATCCACTCCGAGTTGTGCTTCGATGGGCGTGTGCACATTCCGACCGCCTCGCTCAGCCCGCAGATCGCCCAGCGCACCATCACCCTGATGTCGGCGAGCAAGGCCTACAACATCGCCGGTTTGAAGACGGCGTTCATGATCATTCAGGACGCGGCACTGCGCCATCGGGTCAACAACGCCCGCTGTGGCATGGTCGACAGCGTCAACCCGCTTGGCCTGGAAGCCACCCGCGTCGCCTACAGCGAAGGTCGTCCCTGGCTGACCGAGCTCATGGCCTACCTGCAAAGCAATCGGGATTATCTGGTGGAGGCGGTTCGCACACGGTTGCCGGGCGTGACCATGAACATCCCTCAGGGCACTTACCTGGCGTGGCTCGACTGCACGGCACTGGGGCTGGATGACCCGCAGCACTTCTTCCTCGAACAAGCCAAGGTCGGGCTGAGCGCCGGCCTGGATTTCGGCGATAACGCCCAGCAGTTCGTGCGCTTGAACTTCGGCTGCCCGCGGGCGCTGCTGGAAGAAGGGATTGCACGGATGGAGCGTAGTTTGCGTAACCGCTGACTCTTCCGCGAACTCAAGAACAACAAGGATCAAATGTGGGAGCGGGCTTGCTCGCGAAGGCGGAGTGTCAGGCGACATCCCTCTTGACTGTAAGGCAGTCTTCGCGAGCAAGCCCGCTCCCACAAGGGATTTGTGTGCTTTTGCGGATAGCGGAAATCCAACCGAACTCAAGGCAAAAGACCGGGGTCAACCCCAATGCCAGTCATGTAGGAGCCAGGCGACTTGCCGGCGAAGGCGTCCTTAAAAGCGCCTTCGCCGGCAAGCCTGGCTTCTACATGGTGCTTGAGTCTTTTGCCTTGATCAGAGGAGATTTCCCGATGACTGACTATCCAAAACCACCCTTCCCTAAACAAAGCCAGCCAGTCCCCGGGGTTCAAGCGAAAATGGACCCTTACCCGGATTGTGGCGAGCAGAGCTACAAAGGTTCGGGTCGGCTGGAGGGCAAGATTGCCCTGATCACCGGTGCCGACAGCGGCATCGGCCGTGCGGTGGCGATTGCGTTCGCCCGGGAAGGCGCGGATGTGGTGGTTGCCTATCTGAATGAACAGGAAGATGCGCAGGAAACCGCACGCTGGGTCGAACAGGCCGGTCGTCAATGCCTGCTGCTGCCCGGCGATGTGGCGCAAAAAGCGCACTGCCAGGCGTTGGTGGACAAAACCGTCGAGCGCTTTGGCCGGATCGACATTCTGGTGAACAATGCCGCGTTCCAGATGACCCACGAAAACATCGAGGACATCCCGGACGAAGAATGGGTGATGACTTTCGATGTGAACATCACGGCCATGTTCAGGCTCTGTCAGGCCGCGCTGAAGCACATGAAGCCCGGCAGTTCGATCATCAACACCAGCTCGATCAACTCCGACATGCCCAAGCCGACATTGCTGGCCTACGCGACCACCAAGGGCGCGATTGCCAACTTTACCGCCGGCCTGGCGCAGCTGCTGGGTCCAAAGAACATTCGGGTGAACAGCGTGGCACCGGGACCGATCTGGACGCCGCTGATCGTTTCGACCATACCCGAGGAAGACGTGCAAAAGTTCGGTGAGCAAACCCCGCTTGGTCGTCCCGGTCAACCGGTGGAAGTCGCGCCGATCTATGTGCTGCTGGCCTCGGATGAAGCCAGTTACATCACCGGGCAACGGTATGGCGTCACGGGCGGCAAGCCGATGCTCTGACGCAACTGGCATGGCCTGCATTCGGCCCCTGTAGGAGCCAGGCTTGCCGGCGAAGGCGTCCTTAAGAGCGCCTTCGCCGGCAAGCCTGGCTCCTACGAAAAGCGGTTCATTCGCTTAACTGACTGGCATTGGGGCAAGCCCAAGAAATCAGGGCTTTTGAGCAATCACCGAAATCTTGCCATTGCGCTCGATGATGGCGAATTTGATCTGATCGAGGGTTTCAATACCCTGGCTTGAGCGCGCGGCTTCCATGATGTCCGCTTCGACCAAGCGTGCATGGCGCAGGCGTTTGTGCAGGATTTTGCCGTCCTCGACGATAATCGTCGCCCCACCATCGATCAGCCGCTGCACCCATTGCGAACGCTGTTTGAGCAATGAAAGCCCGACATCGATGGCAATCAGCGTCACGATCACCAGCAACGAATTGGTCAGGGAAAAATCATTGCCCAGCAGCGCTTGTTGGGTCGCCTCGCCAATGATCATCAACAGCACGAAATCAAACGTCGTCAGTTCGGCCAGCGAGCGCCGACCGGCGATCTTGAACAGCACCATCAACGCCAGATACATCACGGCCGCGCGCAATACCGAATCCATAAGTCACCTAAGGGAAAATGAATTGATCTACCTTGACGGGGGCTGCACCGGGCGAGGCGATACGGCTGCGAAACAGGCCCAGCCCCTCGCCACGCAGGGTCAGGTAAAGGCTGGCCTGCCCTTGCGCATCCGTTTGTACCCACAGTTTCATGCCCTGTTCGCCACTGAGTGCACGCACAGGTTCCGGTTGCAGGGTTTCGACTTCGAAGCCTTCCAGCAGTTTTCCAGTCAGTTCCAGCTCAACCGTGGCATCCGGCCGGCCGAGCACACTGATCTTCATCGGGTTGGTCGAGCCATGACGGTGGAACCTCTCGTATTCCACCCGTACCTTGCCATCGCTGCCATGAACGTCTTGGGAACTGAGCGGACCATGCGAAAACAAGCCGAGCAACGCCAACACTACCAACAGCACCAGCACGCACCAGCCCCAGCGCTCGAATCGCCAGAGCTTGACCTGATACGCCATGTCTTCGCGCACCGGAAAATCGCGGCTGTGGTATTCGGTGCGGGTGGATTCGTCTTTCATTGATTTACCTGGGCTAGCGCACGTTTATGAAAAAACGAGATCCGCTTCAAGGCATGTTCTGCGGCCAGTAACTGGACCCGGCTGCGGGATCCGAAAAACCGGTGCTGGTGAGTGAACACGTGCTTGCCCCGCTCAGTCTGGTATGCCCAGGCGAAGCAGACGGTACCGGCCGGAATCCCATCGACATCCTCCGGCCCCAGGATACCGGTGGTGGCCACAGCGACATTGGCGGTGCTGTCGAGCAATGCCCCCAAGGCCATTTCGCGAGCGACTTCACAACTGGTCAGATTGTAGGTCTTGATGGTATGGGGGCTCACGTTGAGCAGCCGTTGCTTCGCTTCGCAAGAATAGACCACGTAACCGCTTTCGATCAGATCCCCGCTGTCTGGCACTTCAGCCAGCAAGGTCACGATTTTTCCGGCGGTGCAGGATTCGGCAGTCGTCAGGCGCAAGTCGTGCTGACGCAAATAGTCGACGACAGTCTGGCTTACGTTCATGGCAAGGCCTCCAGCAGAGGAACTGCTCGGTTGACCTTCAGCACTGGTAAACATTCCCTCCGGCAGACCGCCCTTGGCCATCCGAAAAAAAATGAACCCCTGGCGATGGCCGCACCTCAATACTTTTAGGGGCCCCTATGCCGGGCCGCTCGCTATCTGGAGGTCGACATGTCCGCACCTTTCGTCAGGCTGTTCACTCAGCCCAATTTCGTCTGGACAGATATTCGTAAGGAAGAGGAAGCGCATCCGCGCCATTACCTCGCTCATTTGCTGCTGCTCGCCTTGATTCCAGCCGTATGCCTGTTTATCGGGACCACCTATGTCGGCTGGAGCCTGGTGGAGAACGAAACGGTCAAGCTCAGTACCACCAGCGCTCTGCAACTCTGCGGGTTGCTGTACCTGACCATCATTGTCGGCGTGGTGCTGATGGGGCTGTTCATTCGCTGGATGTCGCGCACCTTCGACTCACGCCCCACCATCAATCAATGCATCGGTTTTGCCGCCTATACCGTGACTCCGTTCTTTCTCGCAGGTATCGCCGGGCTCTACCCCAGCCGCTGGCTGGCGATCACGGTGCTGGGGGCCGCCTCCCTCTATTCGACGTTTCTGCTGTTCGTCGGTTTGCCGATTTTCATGCACGAGCGCAAGGAGCAAGGCCTGCTGAATGCGGCGAGCTTATGGGGCGTCGGGCTGTTGGTGCTGGTGACGATTCTGGTGGAAATGATTCTGCTCTGGTCCAACTATTTGAGACCTGAGTACTTGCGCGTGACCGGCGTTTGACTGCCCTGAGTCCGCCATCCTTCGAGCACAGGGCATGAATTTCATCGTGTGGATGGCGGTGTTGGGGGCGGTGCTGCTGACCCTGGCATTGACCTCGTCCTATTTGCGCTGGATGCCGGTGACCACATCAGCGGTATGCCTGGTGCTGGGCCTGGCGATCGGTCCGGCGGGCCTGGGCTTGCTCAAGCTGGACATCAAGGACGCGGCGCTCTGGATGGAGCATCTGACGGAAGTCGCGGTGCTCTTTTCGTTGTTTGTCTGCGGACTCAAATTGCGCCTGCCGTTCAGGAATCGCCAATGGTGGGTAGCATTCGGGCTGGCGGGGCCGGTGATGGTGTTGACCATCATTGGCGTCTGCCTGCTGCTCCATTATGGTTTTGGCCTGGCCTGGGAGCCGTCGCTGCTGATCGGGGCGATTCTGGCGCCCACCGATCCGGTTTTGGCCTCGCTGGTGCAGGTCAATGATGCCAAGGACTACGACCCGGTGCGTTTCGGACTCTCCGGTGAGGCGGGCCTTAACGATGGCATCGCATTCCCCTTCGTGATCCTGGGCTTGTTGTTTGTGCAACAGGGTGGCGATAGCGACGCCTGGTTGGGTGAGTGGGCATTGAAGAGCCTGCTATGGGCCGTACCTGCCGGTTTGCTCATCGGCTACTGGATGGGACATGGCATCGGGCGCTTGACCTTGTCGATGCGTATCAGGAATGCCGACAGCACCTTCTCCCCCAATGATTACCTGACCCTGGCGCTGATCGCACTGGCTTATGTCGCGGCCGAGGAACTCCATGCCTACGGCTTTCTGTCGGTATTCGCCGCTGGCCTCGGATTGCGTCAGGCGGAAGTCAAATCCACCGGTGCTCCTTTGATGCCCGCCGAGCATCTGGTGCAACCGGTAGTCGGTCACCAGAATGTCGAACCCGAAGCTGCCGTGCATGGTGACGTGGAGAATCTGCAGGAAAGCCAGGTGGCGGCCGGCATCATGATGGGCGACATGCTGGCATTCGGCAGTCTGGTGGAACGCGCCATGGAAGTATTTCTGGTGACCCTGCTGGGCGTGGTGCTGGTGGGCCACTGGGATTGGCGAGCATTGGTGGTTGCACTGGTGTTGTTCTGTGCCATTCGCCCCTTGTGCGTAGGGCTCATACCCTGGGGCCGCTTGCTGGATGGCCGCCAGCGATTGTTGATCGGCTGGTTCGGGATTCGCGGCATCGGGAGCTTTTATTACCTGTTCTACGCCTTGAACCATGACCTCGGTCCGGCGACAGCAACGCTGTGCACCGACCTGACGTTGTCGGTGGTGGCGCTCAGCATTCTGGCGCATGGCATCAGTACCCAACCGATGCTTAGTCGTTATGAGCGACGCAATCAGCAAGAAGTTTGACGGCTTCCCTGCGCGCTCATTTCTTCGGTCAACCTGCACTGATCAGCAAGGGACATTCATGCAGGTTGCACGACAAACGTCGTTTGAAGTCGTTTGCAACCCACTGTTTTTAAAAGTTTTATCGTAAAAATTTAAACAGGCACGAGAAATGCTCCGCCAGTGTGAGCGACAACGGCAGAAAGTCCTTTGCCCTTGACCCGTGACTAAACAAGAGGTTTGACCATGAACGCCATTGACCTGTTGAAAACCGACCATGAACGCGTAAAAGGCATCCTGGCCCAGTTGAGCGAGTCCACCGAGCGTGGGGTTAAAAAGCGCACCGAGTTGCTGGCCAAACTGGAAATGGAAATCGCGATCCATACCCGTCTGGAAGAGGAAGTGTTGTACCCGGCGTATAAAAAAGCCGGGGGCAAGGAGCAGGACATCATGTATTACGAAGCCAAGGAGGAGCATCGCACGGTCGATACGCTGGTACTCCCCGACCTCAAAACCACGGATCCCTCCACCGTCGAATTTGCCGGTCGAGTGAAAGTGGTCAAGGAGCTGTTGGAACATCACATTGAAGAAGAGGAAAAGGAAATGTTTCCTCAGGCAAAAAAACTGCTGGGTAAAACGACACTCGATGAACTGGGTGCAGAGATGGAAAGCCTGAAAGCCCGATACAAAAAAGAGCTGGGCGCGCCCATTCTCGCGGCTTGATAGCCTCCTGTAGGAGCGAGGCTTGCCCGCGAAGAACGATGACGCGTAATACCTGAAAAAACGCGGTGCATTCTTCGCGGGCAAGCCCGCTCCTACAGAAATTTCGCTTAACTGACAGGCATTAACTGATTCACTTCATCGCCAAGGCAATGACTTCCACCAGATGAAGCTGGGTAAAGGGCTTGGACAGGCGCGGAAGTCTGGACGCGAAGCCTTCCAGGCGCTCGGCGTAACCGGTGGCGAGGACGATCGGCAGGTGTGGCCTTATGACCCGAATAGCCTGCGCCAATTGCGCGCCACTCATCTTGGGCATGGCCATGTCCGTAATGACCAGGTCAAAGTCGTGCTCGCTGTCGAACAGTTCCAGCGCCTGTGCACCGGACGCTGCACTGATCACCCGATGACCCAGGTCCTCAAGCAACAGGCTGGTACTGGTCAACACCAGGCTGTCGTCGTCCACGACCAACACACACAGACGAGGCACCCGCGACATGGCGGGCTCCTCAATAACGGGTTCGGTGGTCGAGCTGGCTAGCGCAACAGGTAACCAGAGTTCGGCAGTCGTGCCGACATCCTTCTGGCTTTTCAGAATGAAGCGCCCACCCAGTTGCTCTGTAAACCCATGAACCATCGACAATCCCAGGCCAGTGCCTTTGCCGACGCCTTTTGTGGTGAAGAAAGGGTCCATTGCCGATGCCAGGGTAGCGTCATCCATGCCCTCCCCCTTATCCGTGACACTCAGGCAGACATAGCGGCCTGGCGCCAGGGATAACCTCGCCTGATCGCAGATCTCTTCTATCTGGGCACCGATGACAAGTTTCCCACCGTCGGGCATGGCATCGCGGGCGTTGGTCGCCAGGTTCAGCACCGCCAGTTCGAGCTGATTGACGTCGGCCATGACCGGTTCGAGTTCGGGCGCAAAGCAGGTTTCTATGGTGACCGCCGGCCCCAGAGAGCTGCGCAGCAGCCCGGTAATTCCCTGCACCAATGTTGGTATATCAACCGATTCGGTCTTCAGCTCCTGGCGCCTGGCAAATGCCAACATGCGCTGAGTCAAGGAAACGCCGCGCAAAGCGCCTTGAGTGGCATTGTCGAGCAAGCGGGTAATTCTCGGATCGTCCGCCGCACGTTTGCGAACCACTTCCAGATTGCCAAGGATAACCGTCAGCAGATTATTGAAGTCATGGGCAATGCCCCCGCTGAGCTGGCCGATAGCCTGCATTTTCTGCGCCTGAAACAACGCTTCGCGGGTCTGCTCAAGCGCTTGCTGAGCTTGTGTGACCTCGGTGATGTCCTGAGTGATCTTGGCAAATCCGAGCAATGTACCGGTGTCGCCCCAAATCGGGTCGATCACGACATGCGCAAAAAAACGCGTACCGTCCTTGCGCACGCGCCAGGCCTTGTTTTCGAATCGGCCCTCGCGCGTGGCAATCTCCAGCGCCCGTTGCGGTTCACCAGCGTCGCGGTCTTCAGAGGTGTAAAACATCGAGAAATGCTGGCCGATAACTTCTTCGGGCCGGTAGCCCTTGATTCGCTGAGCCCCCGGATTCCAGTTGGTCAGGCGTCCATCCGGGGCAAGCATATAGATGGCGTAGTCGGTAACGCTTTGCACCAGCAGCCGAAACTGCTGCTCACTTTGCTTGAGGGTTTCTTCGGCCATTTTGCGGTCGGTCAAATCCCGGGTGATCTTTGCAAAACCCAGTAATTTGCCCGACGGGTCGAGAATGGGGTCGATGATGATGTGGGACCAGAAATGCGTGCCGTCCTTGCGAACCCGCCAGCCTTCGCCCTCGAAACGCCCTTCGTGAATGGCGGTATCAAGGGAGCGCTGAGGCAAATCCGCCTTGCGGTCCTCTTCGGTATAAAAACGCGAGAAATGCTGGCCGAGAATTTCCGTTTCCTCATACCCTTTGAAACGCTTGGCGCCAGCGTTCCAACTAGTGATGATGCCATCGGGGTCAATCATGTAGATCGCGTAGTCGATCACAGCATCGATCAGCAGACGAAATCGCATCTCCTCAATGGCATTGATCCTGGTCCGGTCATCGCTCATGGATCCCTGTCCTGATGATTGTTCTTCTGGAGTATGCGACAAACAGCAGGTTTGGAAATTCAAAAAAAAACGTGATCTTTTGGGACCTACTCAACAGGTTGAAAAAGCGCTGATTTCATCGACCACCAGCGCGGCAACAATTGCTTGACCTTGCTCTCGCCAAACCGGTCATCGATCAGCATCACCACCCCTTGATCCTGCTGAGTGCGGATCACCCGCCCCGCTGCTTGCACCACTTTCTGCACACCGGGAAACAGGTAGGTGTAGTCATAACCGGCCCCGAAAATCGCCGCCATGCGCTGTTTCAACTGTTCATTGACCGGGTTGAGTTGCGCCAGCCCCAGGGTGGCGATGAATGCACCAATCAACCGCGCGCCGGGTAAATCGATGCCTTCGCCAAACGCGCCACCCAGCACCGCAAACCCTACGCCCTGACTATGGACGGTGAATTGATCGAGAAACGCCTGACGCGGCCCTTCCCCCATTCCCCGGGACTGCGACCACAGCGTGATGTGCGGATGCCGTTCGGCCAGCAACTGGGCCACTTGCTGCAAATAGTCGAAGCTGCTGAAGAACGCCAGGTAGTTACCGGGGCGCTGGGTGAACTGTTTGGCAATCAGCTCGACGATGGGTTCAAGGGACGCCCGGCGGTGAACATAGCGGGTCGAAATCTGGCTGACGATGTGTACTTGCAGCTGTTCGGCGCTGAACGGCGATTCCACATCGATCCAGACGGTACTCGCCGGTGTTCCCAGCAAATCGGCGTAGTAATGCCGAGGGCTCAAGGTGGCGGAAAACAGCACAGTGCTACGCGCAGCGGTCAGGCGTGGGCGAATGAAAGCGGCGGGCACCACGTTGCGCAGGCACAGTTGCGACAGGTTGCGCTTGCGCTCGAGATCGCGTTTGCTGATGTCGAACAGGAAATGCTCATCGAACAGTTCAGCCACGCGGCCGAATTGCAGCATGTCGAAGTAAAAGTTCTGCAACCCGCTGTCCAGGCCCTGAGGGTAATCGTTCAGGTAGTCGCCGATGCTCGCGCAGCACAAGGACAGCGCCTGAAGCAGCTTTTCCGGCGTTTTGTCGTAGGCCTGATAGGGGCTGAGTTGCTGATCATGCAGGGCATTCCATTCGCGGTTGACCCGCTGCAAGGATCTCTTTAGCGGCTCAGGCGCGTTTTTTCGCACGCTGTTCAACGTCGCCTGGTCGAGGCTGGCGCTGTACATCTGCCGGCCACGCTCCACCAGATTGTGGGCTTCGTCGACCAGTACCGCGACTGTCCAGTTATTGGCCTGGGCCAGCCCGAACAGCAACGCGCTGAAGTCGAAATAGTAGTTGTAGTCGGCCACCACCACGTCCGCCCAGCGGGCCATTTCCTGGCTCAGGTAGTAAGGGCAAACGTCATGCTGCAGGGCAACCTCGCGCAAGGCACTCTGGCTCAGCAGGCTCAACTGGCTGGCGGCCTGACGCGCGGCCGGCAGACGATCATAAAAACCCTGGGCCAACGGGCAGGACTCGCCATGGCAGGCTTTATCCGGATGCTCGCAAGCCTTGTCCCGAGCGATCATCTCGAGAACTCGCAAGGGTGGCGCATCGGCGCTGTCGAGGATGACCTGAGCGGCGTCCAGCGCCAATTTGCGCCCCGGAGTTTTCGCCGTGAGGAAAAACACCTTGTCCAGTTGCTGTGGCCCCAGGGCCTTGAGCATCGGAAACAGTGTGCCAACGGTCTTGCCGATACCCGTCGGTGCCTGGGCCATCAGGCAGCGACCGGTGCTGACAGCCTTGAACACCGATTCGGCCAAATGCCGTTGTCCGGGACGAAAATCGGCATGGGGAAATGCCAGCTGTTGCGCCGCCAGATTACGCCCTTCGCGATGGGCCATTTCCTGCTCGGCCCACTGCAGGAACAACCCACAATGGTGTTCGAAGAACAGCTGCAATTCGGCGGCGCTGAAGACCTCGACCAGACAGGTTTCCTTTTCGCTGACGATGTCGAAATACACCAGCGCCAGATTAATCTGCTCTAGCTGCAGTTTCTGGCACATCAACCCACCGTAGATCTTCGCCTGCGCCCAGTGCAGCTGCCGGTGATTGGCCGGTTGCTTGCTCAGGTCGCCACGGTAGGTTTTGACTTCTTCGAGGCAGTTTTGCGCCGGATCGTAGCCATCCGCCCGGCCTTTCACGGTCAAGGTTCGATACTGGCCCTCAAGCTCGACCTCGCTCTGGTAACCCTCGCTGCGCCGTGACGCCACGGTGCGATGCCCGACGATGCCTTCCAGCGCGGTCGGTGACGGGGTGAAGCGCAGGTCGAGGTCGCCGACCTTGGCGGTGAATTCACACAGCGCCCGCACCGCAATGCTGTAGCTCACGCGCCCTGCTCCGCCCATTGCACGTAGCACACGGCGATCGGCATCTGGTGCTCGTGACAGAATTCCAGCCAGCGCAATTGATTGTCTTGCAACCGATCGCCGGGGCCTTTGACTTCGATCATCCGGTAGGTTTTGTGTTGCGGCCAGAACTGAATCAGGTCCGGCATGCCGGCGCGGTTGGCCTTGATGTCGAGCAGCAGTCGATTGAACCAGTGTTTGAGGTGTTCGGCGGGCAAACAGTCGAGCGCCTGCTCCAGCAGTTCCTCGCTCAATGCGCCCCAAAATACGAACGGTGACTGCACACCCCACTTGGTGCTGTAACGCTCGCGGACAGTGTGCACATAACGCCCGTCATCGAGTTGGGCGAGGCAGTCCTGGAACAAATCCGCGCGCCGCGCATGAAAGTCTTCGTTGAGCAGGTCCGCCGGCCCGCGCTGGAACGGGTGAAAAAACGCCCCCGGCAATGGCGCGAAAATCGCCGGCCAGCACAGCAGCCCGAACAGTGAGTTGATCAGGCTGTTCTCGACGTAATGCACCGGCGCCGACTCGTCCGCCAGGTGCGCCTGAACACAAGACTCCACCGACAACGCCGGATCGTGTCTGGGCAGTTGCAGATCCAGGCGCTGCATGGCGCGAGGGGCTGCTCGCTTGATTGGCGGCCCGCCCAGCTTGCGCCGCAGTCTGGGCAGCACACGCAATAAATGCTGATGTTCGGCGGCGCTTTCAGGGGCTTGCTCGGCGTGGGCGGCCAGGTCCAAGGCCAACTGATATTCAGCACTGCGCTCCAACACGCGAATCAGCCGCAGGCGCGCCCCGGGGTAGGCGCATTCGCGATAGAGACTCAGGGCGGTGGAAAAATCCGCGATACGCTCGCAATGCTGAGCGATCTGGAACAGCAGTTTGCCCCGACGTCTTTGCAGCCAGGGATTGTCGAGTTCCAGCCCGTTGATCTGCTCGACAATCGCCGCCACCTCTTCACCGGCTTCGAAATGCTGCTGACAGCTGTGCAGAAACAGGCAGGCATCGACGTCCTCGCGACTGCGCAACCCTCGGGACTCGGCGCAGAACTCGACTTTCTCGTAGGTAAAGATGCCCAGGTCGGCCAGCACGAACTCCGACCAGTCCTGATAAAGATTGCCAAAGAACATCAGCCGCAGCCGGTCGCACAGGCCCATGACGGTCAGGCTGAACAACCGGTCATTCAGTGCCGGACACCATTGGGCAAAACTTTGCGCTTCGGGAAACTGCTCGCTCAGGGCCGACAGCCAATCGTTCTTTTTGCCTTTCGGCTGATCGATGGCGCTGCCAAAGCACTGGAGAATCTCGGCCTTGAGCAACACCTCGAACAATTCCTCGATAGGCAATGGCGACTGCTGGGCGATCCAGCCCGATGCCAGCAACGGTGTCGCAGCGCTGTCGATGTCGCCGATCTCGGCGTAACTCAGTTTGCCAGCCCTGAAATGCACCCCCTTGCGCATCACCAGTCTGACTAACAGCGCCTGGGACTCGCGGGGCAGTCGGTTGAAGTCGCGGATGACATCCTGTTCCTCGACGCTCAATACATCGGCATAGCGATGTTCAAGCCAATCAAGCACTTGCATGAAGTTGTTCAAGTAATAGAACGGGTCATCGAGAGGATTTACAATCACGGGTAAAAGGGCCATGGCAAGCGAGTACTGGTTATGCGTACAGATACCAGCTATGCCCCACCCGGTGCAAACGGAAAAGGATCAGTGGCGACGCTATTCGGCAAATTTTCGGGTGACCATCGAACTTTCTGCCATTGCATCGCACCAACCGCGTTAGAGGCACAGCGACGATTGACCTCAAGCGGGGCGTTCGCGCTGTTTTTATTGAGTGATGGGAGGTGTGTATGAATATCAAGACTCTGGGTTTGCCCTTGGCAGTAGCGGCCTTTTTGATCCTGGCCGGCTGCTCGACGCCAACGGTCGTGACCCTGCAGAACGGCACCCAGTATTTGACCAAGGACATGCCGAACACCAAGACCAAGGATGGTTTCTACGAGTTTGAAGATATTTCCGGGGCCAAGGTGAAAGTCCGGGCCGATGACGTGGCCACGGTTCGCAAGGAAGACTGATCCCTGAATGGGTTGCCCGCAAGCCGGTAAGTTAAAACGCAGAACCTGTGGAGCGGGCTTGCTCGCGAAGACGGCGGCACAGTCAATATTGATGTTGCCTGACACACCGCTTTCGCGAGCAAGCCCGCTCCCACATTGGATCTGTGGCGTTCGAACAGCAAATAGGAATCAGAGATATTTGAGAATCGCGATGTCGCGACGGCGCTGTTTGAGGTTGGCGAACCAGCGCGTCGGGAAGAACAGCAACACCCCGAGGATCAGGCTCCATAGCCAGACCATGGGCAGGTTGTCGAAGCCATAATACGTGCCCTGATTGGTGCCCCAAATCGCGACGGCCACCAAGTACATCGCCTTGAGCACGTACAAGTGCAGCAAATAGAAAAACATCGGCGCACCGCCGTAGATCGCCAAGGTCGCGGTGGACCAGCGATCCTGAGCTTTCTCGAACAACGCCAAAAGAATCAACCCCAGACCCAGTGTCGGCATCAGGAACATCAGCGATGGCGGGTACTTCTTCGCGCTCAGGAAACTCATGAACGTGCGCAGGGAATCACCTGTCTGCACCCAAGGCTTCTCGCCGTAAACGTTCAGGTAACGAATGAATACGAAGGCCACCAGCAGGCCACAGCCGACTTTCAGCAACCGCGCAATTCGCTCCGCCGAGTCCATGTCCTTGCCGAACCAGGGCCCGATGGCCCAGCCCAGCAAAATCACCCCGATCCACGGCAACACCGGATAGGTGGTGCGAGCCCGAGTGAACTCGGTGATGTCGATGAACACCCGCTGATGCAGGATCGACCACGGCACGAAGAACGGCGACTCCGGCCCCACGGTCACGCCGTCGAGCAGGTTGTGCCCGGCGACAATCGCTACTCCGAGCACGATCAGCCAACTGCGCTTGAAGTGCAGCAACCCGGCGAGCACGATCATGCAGATGCCGATGCACCAGATCACTTGCAGCCACAAGGTCTTGGGCGGGAACTCGGCATTCCAGGCAAAGCACACAAAGGTGAGCTCCAGAAACACCAGGAACAGCCCGCGCTTTAGCAGGAACACCGACGTCTCGTTGGCCGTGTGTTTCTGGCTATAGAGCCAGGCCGACAAACCGGTGAGGAAGATGAACACCGGGGCGCAGATTGTGCTCAGCAGTCGGGTGAAGAACAGGTCGGGGGTAACGCTCAAGGCGTCGATCGGATCGGTCACCTGACGATGCAGCAGAAAGGTTTCCCGCACGTGGTCGATGAGCATGCAAAGCATGACGAAACCGCGCAGGGCATCAATGGCCAGCATTCGCGTGGTGGTTTTTACCGCGCTGGCGGCAAGCGCAGGAGAAGCCATTGCTGGCAAATCGAAGGTGGAACTGTTGCTGTTACTCACGTTGCCAAATCTCCTGTACTCAATGGCGGCCTGTCGCAATGACGTTATAGTATAACGTGATAATGCGCGAATGCTTTAGTGCCAGATTCCTTTTGGTGGAACTCGAGAGTGACAGGTGGGTCACGTAGACAGGCAGGTTTATTGCGTTATCGTTCTTCGCGAGCAAGCCCGCTCCCACATTTTGATCGCAGCCGTACCCATATTTGGTGTTTACTGAAGATCGAATGTGGGAGCGGGCTTGCTCGCGAAGAGGCCCTTACCGGCGCCGCATCACCCTCAGGCGATCACAATCCCGCTACCGGACAAGCTGTCCAGCCCGATACCCACCAGGGTCACCGAATCACTGCCGAATGTCAGCAGCGTATCCTGCCCCACCGCCGTGGCATGAGCCCGGTAATCGTCGTTCGGCGCAACGCCCTGAACCCCGAGGAACACCAGTTTGTCGTTGGCTTGATAACCCATCACCCGATCCTGGCCAAACGCGCCGCTGAACAGGAACGTATCGACTCCGCCCCCCGACTCCATCAGGTCATTACCCGCCCCGCCGACAAACACGTCACTGCCGGTGCTGCCGAGCAAATGATCGTTTCCGTCGAGGCCAAACATCCAATCGCCCGTTGCGTGCGCGTTGAGGGTGTCGGCGCCGGCCGTACCCTTCACGCTTGAGGCGTATTGGGTGAGGTTGCCGCCGTCCGCAAGGCCATTGGCGGTAACGCTGTGGGTCACGTCATCCTTGAACACCCCCCAGAGAAATCCCGGCTCCTTGGTCACGATACTGCCGATGTCGCGAGTGATGCTGATGCCGCCATTGGCGTCGCGGATATAAAGATTGCCGGCACCGTCATTGGCAAAAACGAAGTTCTTCACCGATTGCTGCAAATCCAGCACGTTGCTGCCCTCGCCGCCCGACAGGATGTTGTAGCCCCCACCATCGCGGAAGGTATCGTTCCCATCGCGACCTTCCAGGTAGTCGCTGCCCTTGCCGCCCTGGATCAGGTCATTGCCGTCGCTGCCGATGATAAAAGTACTGCCTTTGTGGGTTTCGGCGTTGCGGTTCAAATCCTCGACCCAAGTATTGCTGCGTGCCGGGTCCGAGAGGTTGGCGATGATAATGGTCGAGTCTTTGCTGGTCAGGTCGTAGAACTGCGACTCCAGCACCCGGGTCATGCCGTCGCCGTAACCGGTGGGCAAGTGCGAGATCCAGGTGGGAATGTTGAGGATGGAATACGGCAGCACATTCCACGCCGTCGACGCGTAGTTGTCGTTGAAGCTGACGATGTTATCGGTCGTCGAATCCTTGGCGGCATCGTGCACGCCCACCGAGGACAAGTTGAACGACGAGCCATCGAGGGCGCGGAACACCGGGTCGTTTTCATAGCCGATGTTCAGCACTTTGTCGCTGCTGCTTTGGGTCGGCGAGGCGTAGGCGATGTAGTTGGAATCCTGATAGAACCCGGACCATTTCTCGCTGCTCAAGTCCGCCAGGCTATTGACCGCCAATCCACCAAGGCTGTGGCCGCTGACCAGCACGTCTCTGCCTGACAGCCCATTGGCCTGGGCAAATGCTGCAACGTCACCGAGCAAATTGCCGAAGGCTTCGCCCGCGTAGTTTTTTGCGTAATCCTTGGGCCCCAATGCCGCCAGCAGATCGTTGATCACATCACCGATAGAGTCGCCGATCTGGATTTCTCGCGGGCCGCTGGTGCCGCGAAAAGCGATGCCGATTTCGGTGAGATGACCCTGGGCGTCGTACTTGCCGAGGATCTCGACTTGAGCGCTGGTGTAACCGTCCTTCTCGCCGAAGAACGTTCCGCGAGCGTCGGTCTTGCCGTCATAGCCCAGTTGCGTGGCGGTGATCGGCGTCCAGCCGGCTTGTTGCACGGCTTCAAGTGCGGCTTTTTCCGAATCGGGGTTCCAGGGAATGCCAGGAATGACGCCTTGGGAATCGGTGCCGCCGATCAGCGCAGTGACCAGGGTTGCGGGCAAGCCCAGGCCGAAGCCGTTTTGCTGGTAACCGGTGGCGAAACCGTTGTCGAGGTTGTGATAGGAATACAGCGTGATTGCCATGGCGTCGCTGAACAACGCTTTGGAGTCTGCTGTATCGAAGTTTTTGTAGTCATACACACCCATTGGTATTGCCTCTCTCTCTTTGTTGGAATTGTTAGAGATAGCTCACAGCCAGGACGCCTCACTGACGAGGCGCCCCGGAGCATTCAGTGCATGCAGCTTTTACGCAAACGTAATTCCCGAAGCCGAAAGATTATCCAGACCTACGCCCACCAGCGTTACGGCGTAATCGCCAATCTTGAGCACAGTGTCGTTGCCGGCCTGTGATGCGTGCTGAGTGAAGTCATAACCCTGCCCCGCGCCCTGGACGCCCATGAACACTAGTTTGTCGCTGCCCTGGTAGCCATTGATCGCATCGAAACCGAAGGCGCCGCTGAACAGGAAAGTGTTGTTGCCGCCTCCCGAGGCCTGCATCACGTCATTGCCCGTGCCACCGACGAAGGTCACGTGGCTTTTGTCGCTGCGCAGCAGATCGTCGCCGGCATTGCCGAACAGCCAGTCACCGTCGACGCTGGCCACCAGCGTGTTGCCATAGGCATCGCCATTGAGCGAGAGGTTGTAGTGGGTCAGTTCCGTGCCATTGAGCAAGCCATTGTCGGTGACGTTGTAGGTCACTTCCTTGCTGCCCCACCACGAACCCGATTCCTTGCTCACCAGCGCGCCGATGTCGCGGGTCATGCTGATGCCGCCGTAGGCGTCACGCACATACAACGTGCCGTCGCCGTCATTGGCAAAACTGAAGTTCTGCAACGGCTTCTGCAGCTCGAAGGTGTTGCTGCCCTTGCCGCCCAGCAGCAGGTTGTAGCCGCCGTCATCGCGGAAGCGGTCGTTACCGTCACGGCCTTCGATGAAGTCATTGCCCGCGCCGCCCTTGAGCCAGTCATTGCTGTCGGTGCCGATGATAAAGGTGGTGCCGATGTGGGGCTCGCCGCTGCGCCCCAGGTCTTCGACCCAGGTGGTGCCTCGGGACGATTCCGACAGGTTGGACACGATCAGCGTCGAGTCCTTGTCGGTGAGGTCGTAGAAGCGCGAGTCGATCACCCGGTTCAAGCCGTCGGCATAACCCAACGAACCGTGGGCCGACCAGTTCAGCGGATTGAGAATGCTGAACGGCACCAGGTTCTGCGCGGTGGATGCGTATTGGTCATTGAAGTTGACGATGTTGTTGGTCGCCGACTCCTGATGACCGTCGTGCTTACCCAGCGAGCCACTGCTGAAGGTGGTGCCGTCGAGCACGCGAAACACCGGGTCATTCTCATAGCCGATGTTCAACACGTTGTTGCCGGTGGCGCTTTGAGTCGGCGAGGCGAAGGCAATGTAGTTGGCGTCCTTGAAAAAACCGCCCCAGTTATTGCCGCTCAACTCCGCCAGGCTGTTGACCCCCAACCCGCCAAGGCTGTGCCCGCTGACCAATACGTCCTTGGCACTCAGGCCGTGGGCGATGGCAAACGCGGCGACGCTTTTGAGCAGCGTGTCGAAGGCATTTTTCGCATAGTTCGTCGCGTAATCCACCGGGCCGACCGCGGCCAGCAGGTTGTTTTTCATGTCGCCGAAGGTATCGCTATATCCCAGGCCACCGGTGCCACGGAAGGCGATACCAATGCCGATCAACTTCCCTGCCCCGTCGTATTTACCGAGGATTTCGGCTTCGGCGCTGGTGAAGCCGTCCTTCTCGCCATAGAAGGTACCTTGAGCGCCGACGTTGCCCTGATAGCCCAACGCTGCCGCGCCAATCGGCGCCCAAGCGGTCGCCGGCAGTGGCTGGCCGGTGGGCGTGTACGCGTAGAGCGTCAGCGCGATCGCGTCGGAGTACAACGCCTTGCCGGCCTCACTGCCGGCACTTTTGTAATCAAACAGTCCCATGTTCTTGCTTCCTTAGCGTCAAATCAGAACTGCCAGTCCAGGGTCAGGCCCACCCCGTGGTCTTTTTCCCGGGAGCCGAGCAGCCCGTTGTAATCCAGGTTCAAACGGGTATCGCGGCCCAGCGCCAATCCGGCACGGGCACCGACCACCGCGGCATCGCGGTCCATGGACACGCTTTGCACACTGAATGCAGTGTTGCCGTTGACGAAGGCCAAGTGGTCTTCGGAACGGGTGTTGCTCAGGTTGTGCTGCCAGCCGAGCGTGCCGGACAGTTCCAGCTGTTGCTGGTCGGACAACGCAATGGCTTTGCTCGCCCGCAAGCCAAGGGTCGAAAGCACCACGTCGCGGTTGTTTTCACCGCCCTTGAGCGCGGCGGCATCACCTTTTTCGCTGAAGCTTTCAGTGTTCAGGTGCACGTAAGCCAGATTGACGAACGGCTCCAGAGCGATCGGTTGCAGGTCCAGGCGATACGCCGCTTCGGTGAACAGTTGCGCGGAGGTCGCATCGCGTTTGGATTTCTGCTGGCCGCTGACGTCGCCAAATTGCAGGTCACGTTTGACGTCAATCCGATGCCAGCTGTAAGCGCCGCCGACACTCAGGCGCAGCGCGTCGATTTCATGGCCCAGGTAGGCACCCAAGTGGTAGCTGTCGACCGAGGCCGACGAATGTGTGCCATCGCCCATGCTCAACGAACTGTCGCTATAACCGGTGACGAACCCCAGTCGCGTATCTTCAGTGATCAAGCCGTCGACACCGGCCAGCAGCCCGCCGATGGAACTGTTGGAACTGGCGTTGTCATGCCCACCATCGCTCTTGCCCCAGGCGCCGAGCACTTTGAGCCAGGCGTTACTGCGGTCATCGGTCGGTGCCCCGGCGTCGAACAGATCGTGCTCACGCAGACGCTCGCCGACTGCATCGCGCAGGTAACGGCTGTCGTTGATCAGCAGCGTGCCGATTGCCGGATGAATCTCGCCGGAGAGTTGCTGGAACGCTTGTTGCGCAACAGCGGCGGTCGGCGACAGCAGCAGGGTTTCGTAGAGCGGATTGCCTGCGCCCAGTTGCTCGGCGGCAGCGGCCACAGCGCGTTGGTTCGGGGTTTGGCCAACGCTGGTGAAGGACGTCGCGTTGCGCTCGACGGCGAGTTGAATGCCGCTAGCCGAGTAGTCGAGGCTGCCACCGATAAACAGGTAGTCCGGCAGCACCGCACCGAAGCGCCCTTCGATTCCGCCGGCCGCTTGCAGAATGTTGTACTGATTGCCGAGCAGGGTTTTCGCTTCGCTGGTGGTCAGCAATGTCGGGCTGTTTTCCAGAGACAGACTGATGGTTGCGCCTTCGATGATCGCCTTGCCGCTGGCAATGATCTGGTCGCTGCTGGTGGGAGACAGTTCTACGGCGTAGGTCGAACCAGGCTCGAAGGTCACGTCGCCCGCCACCTGCAGGGTGCCGATGGAATTGCCCGGCGCCACGGTACCGCCGCTTTTCGCGGTCAGCGCCGCGATGCTGCCGTTACCGCCGAGGATCCCGCTGTCATTGACGGTGACGGCCGACAGCAGCGAACCATTGATCGCCAATCGGCCCTGATTGACCAGGGTCGGGCCGGCGTAGGTATTGGCGCCGGTCAGCACCAGCGTGCCGATGCCCTGCTTGGTCAGGCCGCCATGGCCGGAAATGTCGTTGCGCCAGACGTCGAGCCCGCAGTGCACGTCATTGCACAGCTCGGTGGGTTTGCCGGCATCGATGATCGCGCCGATACCCGGCAAGTCAGCGACAAACTGGCTGGAGCCGTAGGCGCCTTCGATGCGGAATTCCTCGGGAATGTCCTGCTCGGTCACGAACATCGCCGGGCCATCGATGCCTTTGCGCAGGTTGATCATGCCCCAGCCGTACAGCGAGTCGACGCCGGGTGCACCGAGGTCGGTGGCGGTGGTGCGCAGTACACTGGCGACTTGTGCGCCGGTCATGTACGGGAAGCGTTCCATCAATACCGCCACCGAGCCTGCAACGTGCGGCGCTGCCATGGAAGTGCCGTTGTAATTGGCGTAGCCGGTGGTCAGGTCATCGGCATTGGTGCCGCTGATGATCGAACTGTAGATCCGGCTGCCCGGCGCCGACACGCAGAAGCTCGCGGTATAGCCGCAGCGCGACGAGAAGGTGCTGATGTTGTAAGGGTCGGGGCTGCTGGTGTCCGGATTCCTCTGCAACGCGGCGACGGTCATCCAGTTCGGTGCGATCTCCGGGACGAAGTAACCGAGGCCGGCGATGGCGTCCGGGTTGTTGAGGTTGTAGTCGTTGCCGGCGGCGAAGATCGTCACGATGCCGCTGCGGGCCGCTGCGATGGCGCCGTCGTAGGCACCGCCGGGCTTGGTCCCCAGCAAGGTCTGGATCTCGTTGAATTGCAGTTGTGCGTCCTGCACGGTGAAATGCGGATACGCCGGGTCCCGACCACCCAAATCGAAGCGGTCGGTGATGCCGATGCCCCAACTGTTGTTGATGATCCGCGCACCGCTGGCGATCAGGGCGTCCCAACCGGCCTTGTACACCGCGCCGTCGTTACCGCGAATGATGCCGTCTTCCGGGCCCGGGTCGCCGTTGTCGGCGCTGATGATCTGCGCGCCAAAAGCGACACCGTGCATCGGCCCGCCATCGCGACTGCCCGCGGCGATCCCGCCAACGTGAGTGCCGTGGGCACCGAGTTTGCCGTTGGAGCCCACCGAGGGCGAACCGTCATAGAGAAAGGCATCCCCGGCTTTGACCGGAATGTACGGGTCGGTGTATTCGCGGATGCCGCTGGTGACCAGCGTGATCACCTTATTGGCCCCGGAAAACTCCGGGTGCAAGGCGTAAACCGGTTGGTCGAAAATCCCCAGTTTCACCCCTTTGCCCGTATAGCCGGCGGCGTAGGCCTCCTGAGCATTGATCGCCCCCAGGCCCCAGTCGGCGTTGAACTCTGTGCTGCGCCAACTATCGGCGTCGCCTGTCCTGCCGTTTTCCACGTAAGGGTCCGCGTGTGCGGTGCCCAGGGTGGCCAGTGCGCAGAGCAAGGCAAGGTTGTTGTACTTGTTATTCATCGAACTACCGTCCTTAGTTGTGTTGCCAAAATCCTGGTGGCCCGGAGGCGCGCAACTTGTAGGAGCGAGGCTTGCCCGCGAAGGCGGTGTGTCAGTCAACGTCAATGCTGAATGTCACGGCCCTTTCGCGGGCAAGTCGGATCGCCGCCCGCTCGCTCCTACGGGGGTTGCGGTGTTCCAGCCCTTTACCGCGTTAAAACTGCCAATTGAGGCTCAGCCCGACGCCTGTACGTCCCTGTTCATGACTCTCGCTTTTCTTGTTTTTGTAGGCGCTGGCTTGCCAGCGAAAACGGCCTCACGTCATGCAGCGCCCATGAAAATGCCTTCGCCGGCAAGCCGGCTCCTACGGGGTCGGCGTCGTTCATGGCAGCTCTACGGGGAGCCCTGGCCGAAGGCCTCATCCACCTTGGCCAAATCCTGTTCGTTCAAGGTGCCGGCGTAGTAGTGCAATTTGGTCCAGGCCATCAAATAGTCATAACGCGCCTGGGCCAGATCCCGGCGGGTGGTAAACAGTTGTTGTTCGGCGTTCAGCGCATCGAGGTTGACCCGTTCGCCGCCCAAAATGCTTTGCCTGGTCGAAACCACCAGCGCTTCCGCCGACACCAATGCTTTCTGATAAGCCCGCAATTTATTGACCCCCGACAGGCAGGCGCTGAACTGTCGGCGCAACTGGATCAAGGTTTCCCGGGTCTTGCCGTCCAGGTCGTACTCGGCCTGTTCCATGGTGCGGCTGGCCTGACGGGTCGAGGCCGAGACCCCGCCGCCGGCATACAGCGGAACGTTGACTTCGATGCCGATGGTGTTGGTGTCATAGCGCTGGTTGTAGGTGTTGCCGCTTTCCGATTCGTTCTGGCGCACCGAGGCATAGGCACTGACTTTTGGCAGGTGGCCGGCGCGGTTGCGTTCGACCTCATAGCGCGCCACCTCCACCGCCTGACGCTGGGAGGCGAGGTTCGGGTTGTTGGTCACCGCCATCTCGTGCCAGGTGTCGTAATTGGCCGGTTGCAGGGTGAAGGTCTGGAAGTTCTGATCCAGTGGCGCCAGGTCGCCAATGTCGATGGCCGGCACGCCAATCAGTGCGCCCAGCTCGCGCAAGGACGCATCCTGTTCGTCCCGTGCCTCGATTTCCTCGGCGGTTGCCAGCTCGTAACGTGACTCGGCTTCGAGGATGTCGGTGCGCGTGCCCTCCCCTTGGCGGAACATCTGCTCGTTCTGCTGAAACTGCTGCTCGAAGGCTTTTTTCTTGGCCCGCGCGATGTCGATCTGATCCTGAGCGAACAGCGCCTTGGTGTAATTCTCCAGCACGCGAACCAGCAACTCCTGGCTCTTGCCGCGAAAGTTTTCATCGGCAAACAGCGATTGCGCCACACCTTTGCGATACGCCGCGTAGGCCTCGTAATCGATCAGCGGCTGTTGCAGGGTCAAGGTCGAGCCGTAACTGCTGTAGTTGCGATCATCACTCTGTCTGTTACCACGATCGTTGAGGTAAGTGACCTTGGAGGAATTGCGCCCCTTGTTGTAGTTGTAACCCAGCCTCGGCAACAGCCCGGCGCGGCCGATGGCACGATTTTCCAGGCCTGCATCGCGCTCCTTGATGGCGCCGAGGAACACCGGATCATTGCGCAAGGCTTGCTCATAGACGTCGAACGGCCCCATGGCCATCGCGCTGTTGCACGTGAGCAACGCCAGGGTCGCCGCGAGCAGGGAAAGCTTATTCATACAGCCGAACATCCTTATTCCTCGGTCAACGCGGAGCCTGCCCGGTCGAGCAGCGGTTTGAACAAATAGTTGAGGAGTGAACGTTCACCGGTGCGCACGAACATTTCTGCTGGCATGCCGGGCTTGATCACCAGACCGTTGAGTTTTTCCATGGCCTGATCGCTGACGCTGCTGCGCAGCACGTAGTACGGCACACCGGTTTTTTCATCGATCATCTGGTCGGCGGAGATCAGGCTGACTTCTCCCGGCACTCGCGGGGTGCTGCTCTGGTTGAACGCAGTGAACAGAATGTCCACCGGCAACTGCGTGCCGACTTTGTCGATCAGGTTGATCGGCAGGTGCCCTTCCACTTCCAGGCGGGTGCCTTGCGGGACGATTTCCAGCAACGTGTCGCCCTGACGCACCACCGCGCCTTCGGTATGAACCCCAAGATTGACCGCAATGCCGTCGGCGGTGGCGATGATTTCGCTGTGTTGCAGGTCGAAGCCAGCGGAAGTCAGTTGTTCTTCCAGGGTCACGCTTTTGAGCTGCGCGTCGGCCAGTTGGCTGCGGACTTCTTTTTGGTATTCCTCGCTGTGCTGTTGCAGTTTCAAGCGGGATTCAAGGATGCCCTGCTCCACACGCCCGCTTTCGCCGGTGTTTTCTGCCAATTGTTGCTGCACTTGCGACAGCTGACGCTGGTAATCCATCAAGCGGTTGCGCGGGATGTAGCCGTTGTCCGCCAAAGGCTGAAGATTGCTCAACTGTTGTTGCAGGGAACTGGCCTGGGCCGTCAGGTCGGTGCGCGCGCGGCGCATGCCGGCCAGTTGCGCGCTGGCGCCTTCGATGTTCGCGCGCAGGGCGGCTTGCTCACGAGAAAACGCTTCGCGACGGCTGCTGAATAATTGCCGTTGGCCTTCGAGGACCAAGGCCAGGCGCGGGTCTGGATCGTTGCTCAGTTCGATCGGGAAACTCACCTGTTTGAGGTTGTCCCGCTCGCTCTGCCAGCGCGCCAGGCTGGCCCACGCCATGCGGTATTGCGCTTGCAGCGATTGCACGTCGGCCGCGACCTGGGTCTGGTCGAGGCGAAACAGCGGCTGGCCCTGTTTCACCACTTGCCCTTCACGCACCAGAATCTGGCTGACCACGCCGCTGCTCATCGATTGCACGGCTTTGCGCTTGCCCGAGACCACCACGGTGCCTTGCACGGGAATGCCTTGATCAAGCGGCGCGAGGCTCGCCCACGTGAAGAAACTGCCGGCACCGACAATCGCCAGAATCCAGCCCATGCGGGCGAAGAATCGCGCGTCGCGCTCAGGACGTTCGGCGATGTAGTCATGTTCCATCGTCGCTTCATTGTCGTCGTTCATGCGTGCGCTGCTCATACACCCGAATTCCTTGTCGTGGGCTGATACTGCCGGCTCATGCTGAGCCCGCCCGGTGCTTGCGCAGGTTTTTCACGTTGTTGTTCCTGGGCGCCTGATGGGTTACCGGCAAGCGCCTTCAGTACCTCCTGACTTGGGCCAAAGGCCTGCAAGCGACCTTCGTTGAGCACCAGTAATTTGTCGGCCTGGGCCAGGGCCGAAGAGCGATGGGTAACCAGAATCACGCTGGTGCCCCGGGCCTTCATGTGCGCGATGGCGCCGGCCAGTGCCGCTTCGCCGACGGTGTCGAGGTTGGAGTTCGGTTCATCCAGCACCACCAGACTCGGGTTGCCATACAGCGCGCGAGCCAAGGCCACACGCTGCTTCTGGCCACCGGACAAACCGCTGCCGTCCTCGCCAAGCACCGTGTCGTAGCCCTGCGGCATGCGCAGGATCAGTTCGTGAACGCCGGCCTGTTGCGCGGCTTCGACGACTTTTTGCGGATCCGCCTTACGGAATCGGGCGATGTTTTCAGCGATGCTGCCACTGAACAGCTCGATGTCCTGGGGCAGATAACCGATGTAAGGGCCGAGGTCGTCGCGGTTCCAGCGATGAATGTCCGCGCCGTCGAGGCGCACCGTGCCGCCCAACGTCGGCCAGACGCCGACCAGCACCCGGGCCAGGGTCGATTTACCGGAGCCGGAAGCCCCGAGCACGCCCAGCACTTCCCCGGCGCCCAGGTTGAAATTGACCCTATGCAAAGTCGCTGCTCGTTGCCCTGGCGGGCCGGCGCTGACTTGCTCGAAGGTGATCTGACCTTTCGGCGCCGGCAGCGCCATCGCCTCGTCAGTCGGTGGATAGGCTTGCAGCAAGGCGTCGAGACGGCGGTAAGCGAGTTTGGCGCCGCTCCACTGCTTCCACACAGCGATCAATTGATCGATGGGGCTCAGCACGCGGCCCATCAGGATCGAACCGGCGATCATCATCCCGGCGGTCATGTCACCCTGGATCACCAACAAGGCGCCCAGTCCCAGCACCAGGGATTGCAGGCACAGGCGCAGGGTTTTGCTCAGGGAGCTGATGACCGCGCCGGTGTCGCTGGCCTGATTCTGCAGGCCCAGAAAACGCGAGTGCACCTGAAACCAGCGCTTGCGCAAGACACCGAGCATGCCCATGGCCTGAATGGTTTCGGCGTTATGCAGGTGACTGGTGGCCAGTTGGCTGGATTTCTGGGAAAACCCAGCGGCTTCGCCCAAGGGCTTTTTGGTCATCGCCTCGTTGAGACAGGCCAGCCCGATCAGCAGTACCGCGCCCGCAGTGGCCAAAACCCCGAGCCAGACGTTGAACAGAAAGATCACAAATAAATAGACCGGAAACCACGGTGCATCGAAGAAGGCAAACAGCGCCGGGCCGGTGACGAATTGGCGAATATGGGTCAGGTCGCCCAGGGATTGCCCGGCGTTGCCCTCGCCTTTGAACAGGTTGCGCTCGAAAGCGGCTTGATATACCCGCAGGTTGAAACGGCGCTCCAGTTGGCTGCCGATGCGGATGACGATGAAACTGCGCACGATCTCCAGCAGACCGATAAAAGCGAAGAACCCAACCACCATCAACGACAACATCGCCAGGGTGGTTTCATTCTGCGAAGACAGTACCCGGTCATAGACCTGAAGCATATAAATCGACGGGACCAACATCAGCACATTAATCAATGCGGTAAAACACCCGACGCTGATCAGGATGCTTTTATAGTCGCCCAGCGCCTTGAATAACGGTGCGGTGACCGGGCTCTTCGCCATCTTCATTGGTTTTTCCTGAGGTGTTAAGCCTCGCTCTACTTGGCGAGGTTTTTAATTAACTGTCCGCACACGAGTCGAGACATTCTTTTGCCGGTTATCGCTTATCCATTAATAACAGCCCTTTGTCCTCCTTAAAGAGTTCCGGTTATTGACTGGCTGCTTATAACGGCATAACGAATTTTATTATTCAGCATTCCACTTAATCTGCTGCGCGCTCTAGCGTAATGATCAGACCTGACTTCAAGGTGCTTTTATAAAACCCTTCTTGCTGTCGACTGAAAAACACAATTCTTGAGCCTTCTTTACCGGTTACGGCAATGCCGTCCGGTTCCGGGAACCAGCCCATCACCGACTCGCTCAGCCAGGCGCCGAGACAGTCAGCCCCCTCACCCAGGGTCTGGTTCAACTTGAGCTCGATCGAGCAGACATTCGACGGCTTGTCCTGCAGCGCCTGGGACTCGGGCGAGTCTTGCGCGGTGTTCAGGGTGGCCTGCCATTTCCCGGCCAGTTCCGACGGATCGGCCAATTTCAGACTGCGTGCCATGGCTACCTCTCCAAGAAACATCATCAGCGTCGCCAACAGCCACGCGGTTGCTTTGTAGGTAAAAGCGTTCTGGATCATAGGGCGGTTTACTCTGGATCGTCGTTCAAGGGACAGAGAGCGGCGCGTCAAACGCCGCCCTCCTTTTTGCCTTGAATCAGGCCACGATGTCCGAGAACGCTGCCTGGCCAACGGTGCTGACCAGGAAGTCAGCCACGCCGTGCCCGGAGAAGTCCACCGACAACAGGCTGTTGCCGCCCGAAGTGGTCAACACCGCATCGCCTGCCGCACCAGTGAACGAGTTCACGAAGTGCAGGCCCGCGCCGTTGGTGATGCCGGTCAGGTCGATCTTGTCCAGGCCACTGATGAAATCGAAGATCTGTTCGACTGCACCTGGCTTGGAGTCGCTGCTGGCCGCGAACACGAAGGTGTCCGAACCTGAACCGCCCCACAGTTTGTCCGCACCGCCTGCGCCGAAGAGGATGTCGTTGCCGGCACCGCCCTTCAGCTCGTTGGCCACGCTGTTACCTATCAGCAGGTCGCTACCGAAACCGCCAATCGCGTTTTCGACAGTGACGCCCTTGGCGATGGACACGTTGCCCACCATGCCGCCAACATCGGAGAACGAGGCTTCATTGAGGTTGATCTTCTGGTTTTGGGTAAAACCGGAGAAGTCCAGGGTATCCTTGCCGCCCGCATCCCAGACCGAGAACACGACCTTGTCCGACGACGAAGACGCGTTCAGAAAGTCGCGACCGGCGTTGGAGTTGAAGCCGTAGGTGGTATCACCGGTACGGGTGGTGGTGTTCGCACCGTAGAGTTTCTGGATGGCGGCGATATCGTCCATCAGCGGGCCGGACGCGTAGGCTTCCACACCGCCCTTGCTGAAGTTCTGGTCGGTATTGCTTTCACTCCAGTAGCTCATGAGGCTGTAACCGCGGGTGTCTTCGCCGTAGGTCGCGTCGTTGTAGCTCGGCGCGCCTTCACCGGCGTTGTAATCGCCAGGGTGAGCCAGGCCCAAGGAATGACCGATTTCATGGGTCAAGGTCTGGCGACCGTAGTTGTTCAGGTCTGGTGTCTTGTTGACGTTATAGCCACTGCCCGTCAGATACCACGACGTACCGTCATAACCTGGACCCGTGCCTGGCAAGTAGGCGAAAGCCGCCGCGCCATCCTGACCACTGCTGTAGTTACCAAAGGTCATATGACCATCGCCGCCGAAAGACTTCTCGGTGAAGGTGACATTGGCCACATCGGCCCAGGATTGCATGGCGAGCACGGCCTGGCCTTTCTGTTGCGCGCTGAATTGACTGAACCCGCTGATGCCGTGCTTGTTCATGGTGCTCGACGAAGCCGACGTCAGGAACGTGTAGGTGAGTTCGATTTTGCCGCTGCCGTCCTTGTCCTGGTAGGCAGCGCCGTCGCGCAGCAGCTGCGTAGCCGCCTCGTCGACGGAGAAGGAGGGTTTGCCATTGACCGTGAGATTGCCGCCCCGATCATACTGATGGCTGAAACTATCGATCTGGTTGTAGGCGGAACTGGGTGCTGCCAATGTTTGCAATGGCGCAAAACCCTGTTCGGCAAGATCAATAGCGTTGTCTTTTACTTTCGACATAAACACACTTCCTTGTTTAGCAATGGAACAGTTTTGTCCGATACGACAATCTCTGGCGAGATCGTCCTATCACTCGCCCAATGAAGGCGTATAAAAACTGACACAATTTGAAATCAAACGTCTACATTTTTTTTGACGTCAAATTGAGTTACTCCGGCTAACTCCCGAAAACAGTGCGCATGCTGTCGAAATATTGTTTGTAGTTGGGGACTTCAGGCTGATTGTCAGACAATCTTCTATTTAAATATTAAATAGAGGTAAGTTGTTTTTTGTTGATAACGCCCCACGCTCAAGAGTGCCTGGTATACCAGGATTAAACCTGTAGGAGCGAGCTTGCTCGCGAAAGCGGTATCTCAGGCGACATCCATGTTGACTGTATCGCCGTCTTCGCGAGCAAGCTCGCTCCTACAGATGACCGGCATGGAATACCCCGGCCAATGCTGGCCTTTGGCCGAAAAGCCTGCATCTCGTGACCTGCATCAAAAAAAATTGAACCAATCGCCAAACGGACTGAAAAAATCCACATGACTTTCACATCTGAATGCTACTTTTAAAGACAGTCACCGGTTGAGCCAATGAAGGTTCTTCCCTCCTAACATGAGCTAAAGGAAGCGCTCGATGATGAAGGTGGGCAACACATGAATAAAGGGTCTTTCAGCAAAGTCACTTTTCCCAATGCCTGCCAGCTGATGCGCTGGCATTTTCATCCCATGGGTTTCGAAGCGACCATGGATGCACCGGGCAGTATGGTTGCCCGGCTGTTCGACCGCGCCAGTGGCGAGACCATGATCGCCATCGCCGGCATTCCTTGCGCAACGGTCATGAATGCGGCGGATGTAGAACGGATCATTGAAGCGGTGGAAGATGAGCTGGAGGCGTTCATTCCGCCGGAGGCTCTCAAGAGTTATGCCTGATGGTCGGCGTTTCACAAAACCTGTGGGAGCGGGCTTGCTCGCGAATGCGGTGTGTCATGCAACATTAATGTTTACTGACACTCCCTCTTCGCGAGCAAGCCCGCTCCCACATTGATTGCGTTTAACTAATCTGCATCAGGGCCTGCGCCAGATCGGCGCGCAGGTCTTCGACATCCTCGACTCCCACTGACAAACGCACCAGCGCATCGCCGATGCCAAGTTGTGCCCGGGTTTCGACGGGGATGCTGGCATGGGTCATGATCGCCGGGTGCTCGATCAGGCTTTCCACCCCGCCCAGGCTCTCGGCCAGGGCGAAGATCCGCACACTCTCAAGGAAACGCTTGGCGCCAGCCAGGTCGCCGTTCAGGTCGAGGGAAATCATCCCGCCGAATCCACGCATTTGCCGCCGCGCCAGTTCATGCTGCGGGTGCGATGGCAGGCCTGGATAGTAAACGCGCGCCACCTGCGGCTGACGCTCCAGCCATTGCGCCAGCTCCAGCGCGTTGCTGCAGTGGCGTTCCATGCGCAGTGCCAGGGTCTTCACGCCGCGCAATGTGAGAAAAGCGTCGAACGGCCCGGCGATAGCCCCCACCGCGTTCTGCAGGAAACCCAGATGCTCTGCCAGTTCAGTGTTCTGCCCGACCACCGCGATGCCGCCAATTACATCAGAGTGACCGTTCAGGTACTTGGTCGTCGAGTGCAGCACGATATCGAAACCCAACTCCAGCGGTCGCTGAATCCACGGGCTGGCAAACGTATTGTCAGCCACACAAATGATGCCTCGCTCGCGACAGGTGCGCGCGATGGCGGCGAGGTCAGTCAGGCTCAGCAAAGGATTGCTCGGCGTCTCGACCCAGACCATCCGCGTGTCATCCTGCAGCGCCGCTTCGAAGGCCGCCAGGTCTGTCAGATCGACGAAGCTGAAGCGATGCCCGGCGCTGCGCTGACGCACCTTGTCGAACAGCCGGAAAGTACCGCCGTACAGGTCATTGCCGGAGACGATGTGGGCGCCAGCATCGAGCAGTTCGAGCACATTGGCGATCGCCGCCAGCCCGGAAGCGAAGGCGAAAGCCCGGGTGCCGCCCTCCAGGTCCGCCACGCAACGCTCCAGCGCAAAGCGCGTCGGGTTGTGCGAACGCCCGTAATCGAAGCCCTTATGCACACCCGGGCTCTGTTGCAGATAGGTGGAGTTGGCGTAAATCGGCGGCATCAGCGCGCCGGTGGAGGGGTCCGGCGTCTGTCCGGCATGGATCACCCGGGTGGCGAAGGCACGTGGTTTGGCGGTTTCATCGTGCTGACTCATGTGAGGGACCTCCGCAGGTAATTGAGCATGTCGACGCGGGTAATCAGCCCATGGAAGCCCGCGGCGTCGGCGATGATCGCCACCAATCCACGGTCGAGCTTCGCCTCCAGCTCCGCCAGACTGGCACCGGGAGGCAGGGTTTCCAGCTTGTCGGTCATCGCGCTGGTCACCGGCATACGGAAGTGTGAAGCGTCTTCGTGCACGCCAAGCAGGATATCGGACTCGTCAATCACCCCGACCAGCCGTTGTCCGTCCACCAGCACCGGCAATTGCGACACATCCGCCAGGCGCATGCGCTGGAAGGCGGTGAGCAGCGTGTCATCCGGACCCACGCTGACCACCCGGCCATCCTCGAAGCGTCGCGCGATCAGGTCACGTAAATCATCGTAGCGCTTGCGCGCAAGCAGCCCCTGATCGTTCATCCACTGGTCGTTGTAGACCTTCGACAGGTAGCGGGTGCCGGTGTCGCAGACGAAACTGACCACTCGCTTCGGCTCGATTTGTTCGCGGCAGTAACGCAGGGCCGCAGCGAGCAATGTGCCGGTCGAAGAGCCACCGAGAATGCCTTCGGCGCGCAGCAGTTGGCGGGCATGATCGAAGCTTTCCTCGTCACTGATCGAATAAGCCTTACGCACGCTGGACAGGTCGGCAATCGACGGAATGAAGTCTTCGCCAATGCCCTCCACCGCCCAGGAACCGGGCGTACCCAAGGTGCCGCTACGGCTGTATTCGGCCATCACCGAGCCGACCGGGTCGGCCAACACCATTTCCAGATTCGGTTGTACGCGCTGAAAGAAACGGGTCAGCCCGGTCAGCGTGCCGGCCGAACCGACGCCGACAACGATGGCATCCACATCATGCTGCGTCTGCGCCCAGATCTCCGGAGCGGTACTGCACTCGTGGGCCAGCGGGTTGGCCGGGTTGTTGAATTGATCAGCGAAGAAGGCGTCGGGAATCTCCTGCGCCAACCGCGCAGCGACGTCCTGGTAATAATCGGGATGACCCTTGCCGACGTCGGAACGGGTGATGTGCACTTCGGCGCCCATCGCCTTGAGGTGCAGGACCTTCTCGGTGGACATCTTGTCCGGCACCACTAACACCACCCGGTAACCCTTGGCCCGGCCGACCAGGGCCAGGCCCAGACCGGTGTTGCCGGCAGTAGCCTCGACGATGGTGCCGCCTGGGCGCAGGCGGCCATCGCGCTCGGCGGCGTCGATCATTGCCAGACCGATACGGTCCTTGATCGAGCCACCGGGGTTCTGCGATTCGAGTTTGAGAAACAGCGTACACGGGCCGGTATCGAAGCGGCTGACACGCACCAGTGGCGTATTGCCGATTAGTTCGAGCACGGCGGGACGGGAGTCGTTTGGCATGTCGTCACCTCGCTGCAGGTATCCACACTGGATGGACAGCGACCTGCGGCGAATCAATGCGCGCCAGTCGCATGCAAAGCCTCGCCTTGGACCATAGGCCGGGATTGCGCCCCCCGCAACTTTTCGCAGCCAGTCGGTAATGTCCTGTGGCGAGCGAGCTTGCTCGCGCTGGGTCGCGTAGCGGCCCCAAAAATCTGACAACCATTGCCGATTTTTGTGAGTGCTGCGCACTCAAGCGGGAGCAAGCTCCCTCGCCACAGGTTTCTCTGAGACTCTCTTAAATCAAGCCGGAACTTTTCCCTGACGATGATCAGCGAAGAACGCCTTGCCCTTGCCGATCCGGTCGGAGGCCTTGGGCATATTCGCAGCCGAGGTATCCTGGCCATCGACATACCAGTAGCAATGACTCACCGCCCGAGTGATGCCCACGTAGGCCAGTCGCAGGATCTCGTCTTTCTGTGCGCTGTCGTAAGCTTCGCTGTCGCCAGCCTTGCCGAGTCCGGCCATGCGATAGACCTGGTTCTTGTAGGGTGAACTGGTCAGATGCTGGCAATCGCCCAGCAGAAATACTGCATCAGCCTGAAGGCCTTTGGCGCTGTGATAGGTCAGTTGTTTGAGCCGTCGAGCCTCGTACGGCAAGCTCGAATCCACATTAACTACAGACTGAATATGCTCTTCTATCAATGATTTATCGCTGCTTTTTCGATAAAGCATCAAGATTGAATCGCCTTTCCTGTAGTGCTCGATCAGACGCTTGGCCATGCTCTGATCATCCCGGTCGAGCACATTCACCGGCAGCAACGCCTTGGGTTCACCACTGGCCCTGGCCTTCTTGCCGGCAATCGCCGGTGCCGCGCGGACGATATGCTCCGCCGCGTCGATGATGTGCTGATGGCTGCGGTAATTGTCGCTGAGCATCACTTTGGTCGTGCTCGGCGACGGGAACTCCTTGTTGAATTCCATGAAGTAAGTCGGCGAACTGCCGCGCCAGCCATAGATGGACTGCCAGTCATCGCCGACACAAAGCAATGACGAACGTTGCGCGCCGCGCCCCACATGCATGGCCGGTCCGCGACTGCGGATCTCCGCCAGGCTGGCGCGAATCCACGAAACGATCTGCGGCGACACGTCCTGAAACTCGTCAATCATCAAGTGCGACATCGGCCTGAGCAGCTCATCGCTCAGCAGCTTGAGATTCTCCGGCGAATGTTCGCTGAACAAGGCGAACATCCGGTTGTAGGTCATCACCGGTGGCGATTGATCCAGCAGATGATCTTCCAGCGCTCGCCAGAACAGGCTCAAGGCCTCGAAGAAGAACCGGTCCGGGTCATCCTTGGCGAAACTCATCTGGCCCACGGCATTCGGCACATCCAGGCCGAGGTTTTCGATAAATCCGGCCGCCGCGACAAAACAGTCCAGCAACGGCGCGGAGCCGAGCTCGCCCTTGACCTTGTAATCAAAGCCCGGCCCGGCGCTGGCGTCCCCGGCAAGCGATGCCAAAACACGCCTTGAAGACTCATAACTGTCTAGCCATATCAAAGGTTTACGACAGAAAGCTTGAAACAGGGTGCGCTTTACAGCCCATTCTGCGCGCACTGAAAGCTTGGCATTCGGACGGCTGACCTGAGGATTTTCCCGGGGATCGAAACCCAGCACCACCCAGGCGTCCAGCGTCGGAATGTAGCCATGGCAATGAAAGGTCGAGCCGTTGATGTCGAAGGTCTGACGATTCGGTTCGATGCCCTTGATCGGCCAGGCGCCGGCGCGAAACCACAAGTCTTCGAGGGTGTCGCACAGTTCTTCATCGCGCTTGGCGGCCAATTCGGTCACCGCCATGCGTTTTTGCACGTCCGGGTGATCACGTTCCAGTTCCTTGAGCTGCAAGGCATGACGAGACAAAGGTTTGATCAACTCGCGAAAGCGCTCATCGCGGGTGTGCAGGCTGTGATAACAGGCATTGAGTTGCTGACGCTGAGCGTCGTTGATGCGCAGGTCGAAAGGGTTGCTGTCAACCTCCTCATCGCCGCCTTGCACGCGGTGACTGAGGTTTTCGAAGGCTTGCAGCCGTTCGAAACCCGGCAGGCTGCGAACCATCGGCAGGATGCGTGAATGGAAAGTGCGTACCAGATCGCGCGCTTCTTTAAGACTGATTCCCCGGCCCCAGACTGCAAACAACTCGATCAGCTTGTTGATGAAATCCTTGCGCGATTCGCGGGTGAAGGTCACCACGGTCATCGAGCTCAACTCAAACCCCAGGTAATGGCTGAGCAAGAGGATTCGCAGCACCAGCGTGGTCGACTTGCCCGCGCCCGCCCCGGCGATCACTGAGGTCGACGGTGTGTCACTGAAAATCATCTTCCATTGGGCAGTGCTCGGTTGGGCATGCGCGGGCAGAAGTCGCGCCACGTCGGCCTTCATGCGCTTCTTCAGCTCAGCACTCAACGGCAGGCGCCAATCGTCGAACAGATTGTCATCGACGTTGGGCGATCGATGCTCGGTTGAACGCGAGTCGCGAATCAACAGAACCTGCCGACCTTCCTCCAGTCCCTCGAGCCTGCCTTCTTTATAGCCATAGTCCACACCCGCGCTGTGGCCGCTGCGAAAACCGTCGGCTTGCCCGTGCAACCAGGACGCACGGTGTTGCGCGCGCAGGCGGGTAAGGCCGTGGCCAAAAAACCGGGCGGCCAGACGTTTGAGCAAAGGCATTTCAGCCAACGGACGAAGTTCGGGAGGAAGATCGGGGGTGTGTTGCGGCACGCGGACGGACTCCAGGGTGTGAGGCTGTTGAGGGCTATGGTGTCTGCATTTGTCGTTGAGTTCTAGTGAAATGCTTACAGGTCATTGGCTTATGCGATGAAGTGAAGGCTGGATGAGAATGTTTGGAAGTGATTTTATATCGACTAATTCGATTATATTTAGGCATTTTTTACGCTTTTTATCGATTAGTTCCTGATAGATGATGCTCGCCATCAACCACGGGTTCTCGTTTGTGGCTCAGGCGTTCTGCCCCATGACGAACCTTTTCAGGAGACGATCATGCTTGAACTCAGACCTTTCAACTCGCTGGGCGGCGCGGACCATGGCTGGCTGGATGCCCATCACCACTTTTCGTTCGCCGAGTACTACGACCCCAAACGCATGAACTGGGGCAACCTGCGTGTGTGGAACGATGATGTGATTGCCGCCGGTACCGGCTTCCCGCAACACCCCCACCGCGACATGGAGATCATCACCTACGTTCGTGAAGGCGCGATTACCCACCAGGACAACCTCGGTAACAAAGGCCGCACCGAAGCGGGCGACGTTCAGGTCATGAGCGCCGGTACCGGGATTGCCCACAGCGAGTACAACCTGGAAGCGACCGAAACCCGGATCTTTCAGATCTGGATCATTCCCAACGAATCCGGTTCGGCACCGTCGTGGGGCGCCAAACCGTTCCCCAAAGGCCAGCGTGAAGGCTTCGTGACCTTGGCTAGCGGCAAGGCCGGCGATGATCAAAGCCTGCACATTCGCGCCGATGCGCGTCTGGTGGCGGCGAATCTGAAGGCCGGTGAGTCCGCGGAGTATCACCTGGACAGCGGCCGTCGTGCTTATCTGGTTCCCGCCACTGGTGTCATTGAAGTCAATGGCTTGCGTGCACAAGCTCGAGACGGTGTTGCGATTGCCGATGAGCAGGTGTTGCATGTGACCGCGATCGAGGACAGTGAGATTGTGTTGGTGGATGTGGCTTGATGCGGTGAATGCAGGATAAAAAAAGGGGCGACCGTTAATGGTCGCCCTTTTTTGTTTGATTCGAGAGCTTCTGCGTTCGTGCTGCCGCCTTCGCGGGCAAAGCCTTATGCCAGTCAGTTAAGCCACGGAACCCTGTAGGAGCGAGCTTGCTCGCGAAGACGGCAGTACAGTCAACATTGATGTCGCCTGATATACCGCTTTCGCGAGCAAGCTCGCTCCTACAGGGGGGGCGCTTAACTGACTGGCATTAAGGCTTGCCCGCGAAGGGGCCCTCAATCACTTCGCAGAAATCGCGCCATCCACCAAGGTCTGAGCTTCCGCCACTAGCTGCTTAAGGTGATCGTCGCTGACAAAGCTTTCCGCATAGATCTTGTAGATATCTTCAGTGCCCGACGGACGCGCCGCGAACCAACCGTTTTCGGTCATGACTTTCAGACCGCCGATGGCCTGGTCGTTACCCGGTGCGTGGCTGAGGATGCTCTGGATTGCTTCGCCCGCCAGTTGAGTCGAGGTGACCTGGTCCGGTGACAATTTACTCAGCAGCGCTTTCTGCTCAGGGTTCGCCTTGGCATCGACCCGTACCGAGAACGGTTCGCCCAGCTCATCGGTCAATGCGCGGTAGGCCTGGCTTGGATCACGGCCCGTGCGAGCGGTCATTTCGGCGGCCAGCAATGCCGGGATCAAGCCGTCCTTGTCGGTGCACCAGACACTGCCATCCTTGCGCAGGAACGACGCGCCAGCACTTTCTTCGCCGCCAAAACCGAGGGATCCGTCGAACAGACCATCGGCAAACCATTTGAAGCCAACCGGCACTTCATACAAACGACGGCCCAGACGCTTGGCAACACGATCGATCAAGCCACTGCTGACCACGGTTTTGCCCACGGCCGCATCGGCGCGCCACTGCGGACGGTTCTGGAACAGGTAATCGATCGACACCGCGAGGTAGTTGTTGGGTGCCAGCAAACCACCGGACGGGGTCACGATGCCATGGCGGTCGTGATCCGGGTCACAGGCAAAGGCCACGTCGAAACGCTCTTTCAGACCGATCAGGCCTTGCATGGCGTGGCTGGACGATGGGTCCATGCGGATCTGCCCGTCCCAGTCGACGGTCATGAAACGGAACGTCGCATCCACTTCTTTATTCACCACCTCCAGGTCCAGGCGGTAGTGCTCGGCAATTGCCGACCAGTAGCGCACCCCTGCTCCGCCCAGCGGATCGACACCCAGACGCAGCTTCGCATCGCGGATGGCGTCGAAGTCGATCACGTTGATCAGGTCGGCGACATAGGTGTTGAGGTAATCGTGACGATGGGTGGTGCTGGCCTTCAGCGCCTGCTCGTAGCTGATGCGTTTGACGCCGGCGAGTTTGGCCGCCAGCAATTCGTTGGCCTTGGCTTCGATCCACTTGGTGATGTGGGTATCGGCCGGACCACCATTGGTAGGGTTGTATTTGTAGCCACCGCTTTGTGGCGGGTTATGGGACGGCGTGATGACGATGCCGTCCGCCAGACCCGAGGTGCGCCCACGGTTGTAGCAGAGAATCGCATGGGAAATGGCCGGCGTCGGCGTGTACTCGTCGCCTTCGGCAATCATCACCGTCACACCGTTCGCCGCCAGGACTTCCAGGGCGCTGGCACTGGCCGGCGTGGACAGCGCATGGGTGTCGATCCCGACGAACAACGGACCGTCGATGCCCTGGGCTTCGCGGTACAGGCAGATCGCCTGGCTGATGGCCAAAACGTGCCATTCGTTGAAACTCAGGTCGAACGAGCTACCTCGGTGTCCGGACGTGCCGAAGGCGACGCGCTGGGTAGAAATGGCTGCATCGGGCTGGCCGGTGTAATAGGCCGTTACCAGTCGCGGGATGTCGACCAACAGTTCTGCCGGTGCCGGTTTGCCCGCAAAAGGACTGAGTGTCATGCAAAACCTCTGGGATAGAGTGGTTCGGGAAATAGGACGCAGTTTACTGACAGTTGGACCATCGCGCGACGTTATCAATTGTCAGGTATCGAGGGTGTTTGGCGCGTCGGATCAGTCGATCGATTCCAGGCGCAAGGCATCCCCCAACAATCCCAGTGCCTCGGCGAGGTCGTGATGACCACCGAAGGTGTGACTCAGGCGCAAATGCTGCTCGTGCAAGCCCCGCAGACTGAACAGCTCCCCCGGCGCGATCACCACATGCTGCTTGAGTAAACGCTCGAACACTCGATGCACATCGACCTGGCGCAATGAGCGGATCCAGATCGTCGCTCCCCCCTGAGGCTCAACGAAGTGCAGTGCATCGGGCAGGCGCTCTTCAAGCAATTGAGTCATCTGCACCATGCGTTCCTTGAGCAGTCGACGCAACACCAGCAGGTGTTGATCGATGCGTCCATTGCTGTACAGCCGTGCAATGGCTTTCTGACGAATCAGCGACAAACGGAAAGCGCGTAGCAGAAAGTGCCGTTGCAGTTCGGCACGCAGTTGTCGCGACAGCAGATAGCCGAAGGGCGCCTCCGATCCGATGATTTTCTCGAATGTGGAAAACACGATCAGCCGATCCGGGTCCAGCAGATCGCGAAACCGCAGGCCATTCGGCTCGAATTCCAGTTCGCCGTAACAATCGTTTTCCAGTACCCAACTGCCATGTCGTGCCAGCAGCTGTGCGGTGGATTGCCTGTTGCTGTCAGGCGCCACACTGCCCCGAGGCATGTTCAACCCCGATGAAAGCACCACCAGGCGCACTTGCCCGGTCTCGAGCAATTCCGTCAACCGCTCAAGATCCAGACCGCCATTGGCTTGTAACGGCAGCTCGACCACCTGCACGTCAGCGTCCTGGAGCAGGCGCAGAATCACCCAGTCGCATGGCGATTCGACCACCACCACAGCGTCTTTGAGGCCAAGGACCGCAATCAATATTTCCAGTACGCCACGCAAGTCGGCGCCAATATAGACATCATCGGCATGCCAGCAACGTGTCGGCGAAGTGGTATAGCGCGCCGCCAGGGCGGTGCGCAGCTCCAGCTCGCCGCAGGGTTGTGAAGAAGGCTGTGGCTGACGCGGATATTGGCGCAGCAGTTCTCTCTCCAGCAACAGCAACGGGCTATCCAGAGGTTGTAATAACGCCGGCTCATCGGCACTCAGCACCAGCATGCCGGGACGTCTGGCGTTGACATAAACCGTTTCGAGCAGATCCTTGCCGCTGCCGGGTATGCCGATTGAGGACACGGGTAGCGCGTAGTAGCCGGATTTGGCCACCGAATAGACGCGCCCCTCCTTCTCCAATAGCGAATAGGCGTACTGAATGGTCGAGATCGACACATTCAGGCGGTGCGCCAACTGTCGCAATGAAGGCAGGCGCACTTGCGCGTCACTGCCCGGCTCATTGATCAGGTTAGTCAGGTAACGGTACACCGCCTGGTACGCAAAATCGGTATCTCGTGGTCCTTTCATGGGGAATGGCCGAACAGGCTACGAACGTCGTGGCGCCTCCTCGCTGAATCCGTCAAACCTGGCACTTTCACCGCCCTGTCGACCATTCGCCAGCCACGGACGTTTCATTGTCTGGCTCCACGACTTCTGCTTGCACATCCATCTCGCCGCTTCCCGTGCCGCCCGCCCTGCCCTCATCCCGAACCACCGGGGCCATGCGGTAAAGCGTACCGATCAGACTCACGGACAACCCGCTGACGTCGACCATCCACTGCAAAACCTGCTCGGGTGCAGGGCCGCCCTGCATCGCCCGGTGCAAGTCCGGCAACGCCACGAGCATGCCGGGATGGCACTGACGAAGAAAAAGCTCGAGTGCCGCGCCGTTATCGACAAAAGGGGCAAACAGTAGACACACCAGTTGAGCCTCGCTCAAACCGAGGTTCTGTTGTGTTTCGACCGCCACCAATGCGCGCTGGTCGACCCTTGTCATCGGGTTGCCGAAGGTCTCCATTGCCCGTTCGCAAAAGCGTTCTGGAAGCTGTTTGCGACGCATCATCACCAGCGCCCGCTGCAAGTACTCGCTGATGCCTGTCTCGTAGGTACGACCGTCTATAAAGCACGCTTGCAAGCCACGAATGTGCGCGGATATCGTCAGGCTGACGTAGTCGTTATCACTGAGCTGAGCCGACAACTCGTCAGGTTGAAACCCGAGGAAATCGGTGAGCAGCGGCCAGCGCTCTTCCAGATTGCTGACCAGCATGTCGTGAATATCGATAAAGGTCGTGCGGCGACACGCTTCAAAACGATCGGCGGGACGCCACGCCGCCTGGGCAGACTCAGGATAAAACTCGCGGTAGCAATCGCTGCCCAATTCATCGAGCCGCGCGAACAGGCCCTCGTAGCCCGTTTCATGACGGTCCGGTGCCTTGAGCCCGGCCTTGGCCGCTGCACGGTTCAAACCCTCGATAAACTGCTTCTGCCGACGGGGCGTATCGCTACTGATCAACGCATCGACCCCCTTGTCCCAGCGGGCGATTTGTCCGTAAAACTCGCCGGTCGCCAGATACCCGTCGTCCCACAGATCAAGCGGCCCATCCCAGGCGCGGCGGTGTCCGACCATCAGCAAGTTGAGCCGGTTCGACTCGCGACCGGCTTCGGAGATCGATGCCAGATGGTTGAACGGCAGGACTTCACGATTGTCGACCATCAACACTTCGACCCGGGGATCGTCGTAGAGAAACAATGCACTGCAGCTGCGATGGATGTTTTCCAGGACCGTCGAAGCCGTACCGTTCAAGCGCAAGGTCGCCACTCGCAGCTGAAACGTCGCGGGTGCCCGGCTGGCGATACTCAGTTGCGCGGCGCGCAGCAGCGCCAGCGTGTAGCAGCTGTCGCGGGACCCGGACTGGATCGCCAGCACCTTGTAATCGCCAATACGCTCCATGCCCCCGGCGGACATCACCAACCGTTGAATCAGCAGTTGCAATGCCGTGCGCTCGGCGCGAGAGAAAAAACCCAGCAAACGCTGCAGCATTTGCTGATAAACATAGTTCATTGCCTGATCATGGGTAGCGGTCATCGTTATTTACCTGTGACTCATAAGTTCAATGCCACGCCAACAATCAGATGTATTGCGCGACAGGTTGCTTGTCATCAATGGAGTGCCGAGTTGTTATTCAAATGCTAGCACTTAAGAAGTGTGTAATTATTTGAAATGATTGAATGCCACGAGTACCCAAGAAGGTCAAGATCGCCGAAACGCCAGGCAGAGTGGGCGCCTTGCGTTTCTGCGCGCCGTCCTAGGAAATTTCCGACAGCGTCCCACAGACACTTAATACAAGAAATAAAGAAAGAAGTTGCCAATAAAGGCATGACAACTGAGCGTCGCCGCATTATTTGTTGAGCATATATTGCCGGCACGCATTGAGGAGTTCCAGCCTGATACTCGGCCATGGCTCTTTCCTTGAGATGAAATTAATCATTCAATTATCAGGGCTTAAATAATGATTAGAAGATACAGATTGAGAGCAAAAACCAGTTCAGTTGCTGAACCGGCCCACCGACTGATCGATGGAACGTCTCATAGGAGTGACTGCCAGCAGAAGAGCCCGTGCTCACACGGACTCTTGCAGAGGAAGGCTCAGGCAGGTTCGACCTGTAGGGCAACCCGCTCGCGACATGGGCATTCGTCCATATAGCGGTGGGCTTCGACAAATTCGGAAAACGGGAACACCCGGGTCTTGAGCGGCAGCAACACACGGTCCGCGGTCAACTGGTTGATGTCGCGCAGGGCACGTTGCAGTGCAGCCTGATCCTGGATGATGCCCAACTCCGGCTTGCCGGTGAAGTTGCCGATGCAGTGCACGAAGAACTGAATGTTCTTCTGGAACGCCGCACAGGCGGGGAATGGCGTCTGGTTACCCCCTTGCAGGCCATAGAGCACCAGGCTGCCACGAGGCGCCAGAACATCGCCGAGCAGCGACATCTGCGGCCCGCCAAGGCCATCGAATACCACATCCACACCGCGATTGTTGGTAATTTTGTTGATCCGCATGAGCAGATCCTCTTCCTCGGTAACGATGACCTTCTCGGCGCCGAGGGACAGCAGGTACTCACGCTCATCCGCGGTTTTGGTCGCAGCGATCACTCGCACACCGAGGGCTTTACCCAGTTGCACGAACGACGGTCCGGCACAGTGACTGGCATCGGTCACCAGCGCAAATTGCCCGGGTTTGACTCGCGCCAGATCGGCGTAGGCAAAATAGGCGATCAACAGCGGCGTGTAATGCACGCTGGCTTCGATCGGGCTGAGCACGTCCGGGTAGCGGGTCAGCGCCGAGCGTGGCAGAACGATCTGTTCGCCATAAACAGGGTAGTCGTTGGGACTCTCGGCCGGAAAGCTGGCGACCTTGTCACCGACGGCCAGGTCATCGACGCCCTCGCCGACCATCGTGACCACGCCGGCCATTTCATGACCCAGGCCTGAAGGCAGGCGAGCATGGGACGAGGCCAGGTTCTGGCGCCAGAGAATGTCGTACCAGCTGATGCCTATCGCTTCGACGCGTATCTGCACTTCGCCCGGCGCAGGCAGAGCAGCCGCATGCTCTTCGCATTTGAGCACCTCGGCTGGACCAAACTTGTGAAAACGGATCGTGCGGGACATCGCAAACCTCGTCAAAGTAACCTCTAATGCCCTGAACTCTATCTGGGCTTTCTACCCAAGACCATCAGTGGCTATTAATAGTCGACATGCCTGTCATTGATTCCGCAGCGACGGCGACATCATCCAATGCCGTAAAAACCGAAGCAGCCTTTCAGAAAAATCTGAATTACCCTGTGCAGAGTACCAGCCTTTGCCCGTAAGATTCATGCCGGCCATTGTTCTCATATGACCGCTCACGTCAAGTTTGCTGAATCTGCCAGGACTCCAGATGAATCGTAATGACCTGCGTCGTGTCGACCTGAACCTGTTGATCGTTTTCGAAACACTGATGCACGAGCGCAGCGTGACCCGTGCTGCGGAAAAATTGTTCCTCGGCCAGCCGGCCATCAGTGCGGCGCTCTCACGCCTGCGCGGGCTGTTCGATGACCCGCTGTTCGTACGCACCGGCCGCAGCATGGAGCCTTCCGCCCGGGCGGTGGAAATCTTCGCCCTGCTTTCGCCAGCCCTGGATTCGATTTCCACGGCGGTCAGTCGCGCGGCGGAATTTGATCCGGCGACCAGCACCGCGGTGTTCCGTATCGGCCTGTCGGACGATGTCGAGTTCGCGTTGCTGCCAATGCTGCTCAAGCGTCTGCGCGCGGAGTCGCCGGGGATCGTGCTGGTGGTGCGTCGAGCCAACTACATCCTGATGCCGAGCCTGCTGGCGTCGGGCGAAATTTCCATCGGCGTCAGCTACACAGCCGACCTGCCGGCCAACGCCAAGCGCAAAGTGCTGCGCCGCAGCATGCCGAAACTGTTGCGAGCCGACACGGTGCCGGGGCCATTGAGCCTGGATGATTTCTGCGCCCGCCCCCACGCGCTGGTTTCATTCGCGGGCGACCTGAGCGGCTTTATAGATGAAGAACTGGAGAAACTCGGGCGCAAACGGCATGTGGTGCTGGCGGTGCCACAGTTCAATGGGCTCAGCACGCTGATCAGTGGCACCGATATTGTCGCGACCGTGCCTGATTACACAGCTGAAGCATTGACCGCGGCGGGTGGTGTGCGCGCTGAAGATCCGCCGTTGCCGGTGCGCAGTTTTGAATTGCACATGGCCTGGCGTGGGTCGCAGGATAATGATCCGGGTGAGCGGTGGTTAAGGTCGCGGATTCAGATGTTTTTTGGCGACCCTGAGAGTCTTTGATTCAAGCCGTCGCACACTTAAACGCTGGATGACCGGGCACTCACAACGGCCCGCAAAAGAGCTGCAGGCACTGCTGCTGAGCCAGATGGGTGGCGACCAGCAAGGTACGCCAACCCTCAAAGTCATATGACAGCACCTGCCACACCAGCCACAGCCACAGGTAGCTGAGTTGGAACACCACCCAGGTCAATCCTGGCTATCCACGGCGGTCAAGCATGGCGATTATCCGTACCGTCCATGACACGACGGGCTTCGGCGACCGTGTTTGCGGCCAGGCGTCCTTGCTCCACCAGTGCCTGCAGAGCCGTCAGGCAGATCGCCTGGCTGTCCACCTCGAAGTAACGCCGCAGGGCGCGCCGGGTGTCTGAACAGCCGAAGCCATCCGTGCCCAGCACCTTGAACGGCGCACTGACATAGGGAGCGATGAGTTGCGCATAGGCCCTGACATAGTCCGTCGCCGCCACGACCGGCGCGGACCCGCCCAGGCATTGCTCGACATGTCCCAGTGTCGTCTGCGCACCCGCCAGACGCGCGTGTCGGGCAGACCTGGCATCGCGTTCAAGCTCGCTGAAACTGGTGACACTCCAGACCTGCACCGTCACGCCCCATTGCTCGCGTAGCCGGTTCGCCGCCGCCAGCACTTCATTGAGGATCGCGCCGCTTCCAATCAGGCGCACCAACGGCGCGTCCGACCCGGCGTCTAGTGTGTCGAGCAGGTACATGCCCTTGATCACATCCGCCTCGGCACCGTCCGGCAGCGACCGTTGCAGGTAATTTTCATTGGTCACGGTGAGGTAGTAAAAGACGTCCTCCTGGGCGGTCAGCATGCACTTGAGCCCATGGTCCACAATCACTGCCAATTCACCGGCAAACGCCGGGTCGTAGGCTCGGCAGTTGGGCACGGTCGCCGCGACAACATGGCTTGAACCGTCTTGATGCTGCAGCCCCTCCCCGGCCAGGGTCGTGCGCCCTGACGTCGCCCCGATCAGAAAGCCGCGGGTGCGCTGGTCAGCCGCGGCCCAGATCAAATCGGCAACACGCTGGAAGCCGAACATAGAATTGAAAATGTACACCGGCAGCATCGCCATGCCGTGGGTGCTGTAGGCGGTACCTGCTGCGATCCATGAAGACATCGCCCCAGCCTCGGTGATGCCTTCCTCAAGGATCTGACCATCGCGAGCCTCGCGGTACGACACGATAGAATCCTTATCCTCGGGTGTATAAAGTTGGCCCTGGGGCGAATAGATACCGTACTTGTGGAAGAGATTGGCCATGCCGAACGTGCGCGCCTCGTCGGCCACAATCGGTACGATGCGCTCGCCTAACACCGGGGTCTTGAGCAATGTGCCCAACATGCGCACGAACGCCAGGGTGGTGGACATCGGTTTGCTTTCCCCCGCCGACGCAAAGCCTGCGAATGCACTGGCCGCCGGCGTTTCCAAAGGCACCGCAACGCTGCTGCGGCTCGGCAGATAACCGTGGAGGGCCTGACGACGGCTGTGCAGGTAGCGCATCACAGGGCTGTCGGCTTCAGGCTTGAACAACCGAGCAGCATGAACATCCTCGTCGCTCAGGGGCAGCGCGAAGCGGTCGCGGAACGCCAACAGTGCCTCAGCGTCGAGCTGTTTCTGCTGGTGCGCGATCATCTTGCCTTGCCCCCAGCGTCCCATGCCATGGCCCTTTTCGGTCTTGGCCAGGATCACCGTCGGGCGCCCCTTGCAGGCCAGTGTGGTGTCGCGCCCGGCCCTAGGTCACTTCCTGACGCGGGGCACGGCCCAGCGACCAACCAAAATTCATGCCCGCCGCCGCCAGCAGGATCGCGCTCGCGCCAAGCACTTGCAGGGCGCTGAGCGGATGGGCGAAGGCAACCCAGTCGACCAGGATGGCGACGATCGGATAGATGAACGACAGTGCGCCGACCAGCACCGTGGGGATTTTCTGGATGGCGCTGTACAGCAGGGTCGACATGAGCCCGGTATGGACCACGCCGATAATGATCAGGTATGTCCAGGCGCCCTCGACCATATCGACCCTGCTGAAATCCACGAACGGGGCCAGGACCAGCACGCCTACCACCATCTGGATCAGCACGATCAGGTGCGCGGGCAGGTCCTTGAGGCGCTTGGTGATCGCCGCCGCCACGGCGTAGAAAAAGGCCGAAGCCAGGGCCAGGCAGACGCCGAGCAAGTAGTCGGCGCCGGTGGCCTGCCCACCGCCCTTGGCGGACACGATCAGCATCAGCCCGGCGAAGGCCAACAGCAGCCAGCCAACCTTGGCGGCGCTGAGGCGTTCAGCGAAAAACAGCACACCCAGACCGACCAGCATGAACGGCTGAACGTGGTAGACCACCGTGGCAATGGCGATAGAGGAATGTTTGTAGGCACTGAACAGCAGCACCCAGTTGAGGATCAGCGCCACCCCGCCCAGGCACACCAGCATGAACTGCCGGGCGGTGATCAGGGAGCGGCGCAGCACCCCAAGCACCAGGCATGTGACCAGCATCGCCATGGCGCCGAACAAGCAACGCCAGAACACCACGGCCTCCGGGCTCTGCCCCGACATGATGACGAACCAGCCCACCGTGCCGGAGATGACCATGGCCGAAATCATTTCGAGCGTCCCACGGGTTTGCGACTTCATCACTCACTGCTTCCTTGCCGTCGACATTGCCGTAACCTAAGCCGCCGTTCGCGGGGGGGCTGGCGCTTTCAATCAAACGCGAACGCTTGGCCGCTGGGCTTTCCTTGACCGAGTTGGCGAAGCGCGCCGGGGTGGCGAAGTCGACCTTGTCTCAATTAGAGTCGGGAATCGGTAACCCCAGCATCGAAACCTTATGGTCGCTGGCGATGGCAATGGGTTTGCAAGTCACCCGGTTCTTCGAGCAACCCCAACAGCCGTTGCGGGTGATTCGCGCCAACGAGGGCATGACCACCTATGCCGAGACTGCCAATTACGCAGCGACACTGCTTGCCGATTGCCAGGCGGGAGTACAGCGCGACATCTACCGGCTTAAGGTGCAGCCCGGCGAAGTTCGGCTGTCTCAGCCTCACCCACCGGGAACCGTAGAGCACGTGGTGTTGTGCAGCGGCAGCGCCCATATTGGCCCGGCGAGCGGACCTGTGTTGCTGAACGCTGGCGACTACATCAGCTACCTGGCGAATGTGCCTCACGTGTTCGAAGCACTCGAGGCGGACACTACGGCGGTGATGGTGATAGAGCATTCCTGAGGTAGGTGCCATGGACACGCCAAATGTTGAATCGCCCTGAATTTTCTGGACGCCCTGACAGCGACTCACGATGCCCCTGACTCCAGGAGTTAACAGTAAACATTAGAACCCTAATGGAATTCTGCCAGCACTCGCCATTTTCGTTCGCTCGTGTATCACGAGCGACTTGGGGGTAAAAGTGGGGGGTATCTTCAGTTTTTTATCGCGCAAACCACTTTCCTAGAGTCCTGTCCAAATGTTTTCGATCTCAGGTGTACCCTGAACGCGAGCGTCAAACTCTGGGCTCCTGCGACTCTCGGTAGGTGCTGCTGATCAGGAAGGAGAAAGGCTGGGATGGCCAGGTTCGGCAGGAACCGACAACTTGTTTGTCACCGACACGCACAGGTCGGTTTTCGAGCGACACAATGGACGATGACATTAGTAGACGGACGCACGCGTTGCGTCCAGTAAGGGTGTCCCTCAGACGTTAATCGAGCGGAGCATTTCGAATTTCTCGTCTCGCTGATCAATATCCAATTTCACCTCCCATAGTCACGTGGCGGGGGCCTCCCCAGGGCTCTCGTATGCTTAAAATCCTTAAGCTATTCCCATTCGCTGCCGAATCAAAAGAAACTCTCAACGAACCGAGATAATTGCCTTTGGCCACTTGGTGACTAGATGGTTTCCACCGTGACCACAATGTTTCCATATGTCGATATCAGACATCGAGGTGGCGTGATCAGATAACTGAATTGTCGGGCAAGCCGGGTAAGGTGGCGCTCCTTTTCATCGAAATAGCCACATCGCGATGATGGGTTTGATAGGAACTGCAGCGTTTGAAGAGTCCCTCTTTCAGGAAGCCCTGCAGGCAACAATGATGATCTGTTGCCCCTGTCAATCCGCTTAAATATCGATCAGCAGAGAAAAAAAACAATGATTAGCCCGAGCTCCAAGGATTCGAGTGGCCAATTGGCGCAGGGCTTCAAGCCTCGTCACGTAACAATGCTATCCATCGCCGGTATTATCGGCGCCGGTTTATTCGTTGGCTCAGGACATGCCATTGCAGCTGCTGGCCCAGCCGTCCTTCTGGCCTATCTATTCTCGGGCCTGCTCGTCGTTCTGGTCATGCGCATGCTCGGTGAAATGGCGGTAGCCAATCCGGACACTGGTTCGTTCTCCACCTATGCCGACCAGGCAATAGGCCGTTGGGCAGGCTTCACCATCGGTTGGCTCTATTGGTGGTTCTGGGTGCTGGTGATTCCTATCGAGGCGCTTGCCGCCGGTCATGTGTTGAACCAGTGGTTTCCCCAGATCGATGCCTGGCTGTTCGCCCTGGGGTCGATCATTGCCTTGGTGATCACCAATCTGTTCAGCGTCTCCAAGTACGGCGAATTCGAATTCTGGTTTGCCATGGCCAAGGTGGTGGCGATCATCGGTTTCATCGGGGTGGGTTTTGCCGTGTTGATGGGCTGGGTGCCCGAACGGGAGGTCAGCGGCTTGAGCGGTCTGATGGCCGAACATGGCGGGTTCGCCCCCAACGGCCTGTCGGCGGTGGTGGGCGCCTTCATCACCATCATGTTCAGTTTCATCGGGACCGAGGCAGTGACCATCGCCGCCGCTGAATCCAATAATCCGTCGCAGAACATTGCCAAGGCCACGCGTTCGGTGATTTGGCGCATCGGCGTGTTCTACCTGTTGTCGATTTTTGTGGTCATCTCCGTGGTGCCCTGGAACGATCCGCTGCTGGCCCAGGTAGGCTCTTACCAGCGGGCACTGGAAATCATGAACATTCCCCACGCCAAGTTCATGGTGGACGTGGTGGTGCTGATCGCCGTGGCCAGTTGCATGAACTCCTCGATCTACATTGCCTCGCGCATGCTGTACTCGCTGGGCCGTCGTGGCGATGCGCCGAAGACGCTGAAGGCGACCTCCTCCGAAGGCGTGCCGCGGGCAGCCGTCATCGCCAGCACCGTGCTGGGCGCGGCGATCACCGTATGGAGCTACTTCATGCCCGCCGGTCTGTTTGAGTTCCTGCTGGCCAGCTCCGGCGCGATTGCCTTGCTGGTGTACCTGGCCATTGCAGTGTCGCAGCTGCGGATGCGCCGAATGTTGCGTCGGCAAAACGTCGAGCTGACCTTTCGCATGTGGCTGTTTCCATGGCTGACGTGGCTGGTGATCGTGTTCATTTGCGCAGCGCTGGCGGTCATGATGATCACCCCGGAGCACCGTACCGAAGTGAGCACAACCATTGGACTGGCGCTGGCGATTTCCTTTATTGGCCTTGTGACATCGCGTCACCCTGCGCAGGCTGCGAGGGTGACGTCAGTGGGATAAACCAAGGAGATATTGCGCCGAACCTGATACTCCCCACGCCAAGGCTGGGGGGTATTACAAGCACCTGTGTCTCAGGCCGTAATAGCTCTTTGTGAGGACATGACCACGATGTCATCGAACTCCACCGTGTCCGACGGTACGACTCAATCCGTCGGTTTTCTGCTGTTGGATAAATTCACACTTATTTCCCTGGCGTCCGCAATAGAGCCACTGCGCATGGCCAATCAGCTGTCGGGGCGAGAGCTATATCGCTGGCATACGTTCAGCCTCGGTGGAGAGCCTGTCTTGGCCAGTGACGGCGTGCCGATCACCCCCGATGCTTCATGGAACAACCCATTAGTGGCGGACACTGTAATCGTGTGCGGTGGTATTGGAATCCAGAACGCAATTACTCGCGAGCACATTAGTTGGCTGCAAGCCTTGGCGCGTCAATCCAGACGATTGGGAGGTGTGTGCACCGGTAGTTGGGCGCTTGCCAAAGCCGGGCTGCTCGACGGCTACGAGTGCAGCGTGCATTGGGAATTTCTGGCCGCCATGCAGGAAGCTTTCCCGCGAGTCAGCATCAGCGCAAGTCTCTTCACCCTCGACCGAAACCGATTCACAAGCTCCGGGGGAACGGCACCGATGGACATGATGTTGCACCTGATTGGTCGCGATCATGGTCGCGAACTGTCCGCAGCCATCTCTGAGATGTTTGTTTACGAGCGCATACGCAATGAACAGGACCATCAGCGCGTTCCGCTCAAGCATGTGTTGGGAACTCATCAGCCAAAGCTGCAGGAGATTGTCGCGTTGATGGAAGCCAATCTCGAGGAACCGATCGATCTGGATAACCTTGCAGAATACGTTGATCTGTCACGTCGACAGCTGGAGCGGCTATTTCAAAAATACCTCCACTGTACACCGTCACGCTACTACCTGAGATTGCGCCTTATTCGAGCGCGACAACTGCTTAAGCAGACGTCATTGCCGATCATAGAGTTGGCGTATGTATGCGGTTTCGTGTCCACACCACACTTTTCCAAATGTTATCGCGAGTACTTTGGTGTTCCACCGAGCGACGAGCGTTCCAGCTCTGAAATGAGTCGCAAACCCGCAACGCTTGCGATTACGCAGATGTCATCGACTAAACCGCTGACGTCGTTCGATCAAGCACGAAACGAATCGACTTTTGCCAGTGTCCGGATGATTGATCGTTCCGATTTGGCGGAATCTTGCTGATCGGCCACCCCAGCCGCACCTTCCGAAGTGCCTGGGTTTACTCATTAAAGATCACACAGGAGATTTGACGTGCACATTGGTGTTCCTCTCGAAACCCAGACGGGTGAAACACGGGTTGCTGCAACCCCGGAAACCATCAAAAAGCTGATCGGCCAGGGTCATAAAGTCACTGTGCAAAGCGGCGCCGGCATCAATGCCAGCGTTGTCGACAGTGCTTATGCAGCGGCAGGCGCAACCATTGGCAGCGCCAACGATGCGTTTGGCGCCGAGCTGATTCTCAAGGTGGTCGCTCCCAGCGACAGCGAGCTGACACTGATCAAGCGCGGCACCGTTGTGGTGGGCATGCTCAATCCGTTCAGTAATGAAACCATCGCCAAACTGGCCGAGTGCGGCATTACCGCGTTTGCACTGGAGGCCGCGCCGCGCACCTCCCGTGCCCAGAGCCTGGATGTGCTGTCCTCCCAGGCGAACATCGCCGGCTATAAAGCCGTGTTGCTGGCCGCTCACCACTATCCACGCTTCATGCCGATGCTGATGACGGCGGCGGGCACCGTGAAAGCGGCGCGTGTGCTGATTCTCGGCGCTGGCGTAGCCGGTTTGCAGGCGATTGCCACGGCGAAACGTCTGGGCGCAGTCATCGAAGCGTCCGACGTGCGTCCTGCGGTGAAGGAACAGATCGAATCCCTGGGTGCGAAATTTGTCGATGTGCCGTACGAAACCGATGAAGAGCGCGAATGCGCCGTCGGTGCCGGCGGTTATGCCCGCCCCATGCCGGCCAGCTGGATGCAGCGTCAGGCCTTGGCTGTGCATGAACGCGCCAAGCAGGCTGACATCGTCATCACCACCGCGCTGATCCCGGGCCGCAAGGCGCCGACGCTGTTGAGCGCAGAAACCGTGGCGCAGATGAAACCCGGCTCGGTGGTCATCGACCTCGCGGCCGCCCAGGGCGGCAACTGCCCGCTGACAGTGGCCGATCAGGTGGTCGTCGAGAATGGCGTGACCATTTGCGGCCCGACCAATCTGGCCGGCGCGGTCGTGGCCGATGCTTCGGCGCTGTACGCGCGCAACCTGCTGGACTTCCTGAAACTGGTGTTCACCAAAGAAGGCCAGTTTGAGATCAACCTCGAAGACGACATCGTCGCCGCGTGCCTGATGTGCCGCGACGGCCAAGTCATCCGCCAAAACGCCTAAGCAAGGATTCAGACGATGGAAGAGCTTATCTCCCCCGGTATCTACAACCTGATCATCTTCGTGCTGGCGATCTATGTCGGTTACCACGTGGTGTGGAACGTGACCCCTGCCCTGCACACGCCGCTGATGGCGGTGACCAACGCCATTTCGGCGATTGTGATCGTCGGCGCCATGCTGGCGGCGGCGCTGACCGTGACCCCATTGGGCAAGACCATGGGCACCCTGGCGGTGGCGCTGGCGGCCGTGAACGTGTTTGGTGGTTTCCTCGTGACTCGCAGAATGCTTGAGATGTTCAAGAAAAAAACGGCACCTGCGAAAACTCCAACGACCAAGGCAGCAGTGCCTGTCGAGGTGCAAAAAGCATGAGCATGAACCTGGTTACCTCCCTGTATTTGATCGCATCGATCTGCTTCATCCAGGCCCTCAAAGGCCTGTCGCACCCCACCACGTCGCGGCGCGGCAATGTCTACGGCATGCTCGGTATGGCGCTGGCGATCCTTACTACCGTGGGCCTCATCTATAAGCTGGGCGCTGAGCTGACTACTGCCGGCATCGGTTACGTCATTGTCGGCCTGCTGGTCGGCGGCACCGCCGGCTCGATCATGGCCAAGCGCGTCGAGATGACCAAGATGCCAGAACTGGTCGCCTTCATGCACAGCATGATCGGTATGGCCGCCGTGTTCATCGCCATTGCGGCGGTGGTCGAGCCGCAGTCTCTGGGCATCGTTAAACTGCTGGGTGATCCGATTCCGGCGGGTAACCGTCTGGAGCTGTTCCTCGGCGCGGCCATCGGTGCCATCACCTTCTCCGGTTCGGTGATCGCCTTCGGCAAGCTGTCGGGCAAGTACAAGTTCCGTCTGTTCCAGGGGGCGCCGGTCCAGTTCACGGGTCAGCACAAGCTGAACCTGCTGCTGGGTCTGGCGACGCTGGGCCTGGGCCTGACCTTCACACTGACCGGTAACTTGAGCGCCTTCGCCCTGATGCTGGCCCTGGCCTTCGTGATGGGCGTGCTGATCATCATCCCGATCGGCGGCGCCGACATGCCCGTCGTGGTGTCGATGCTCAACAGCTACTCCGGCTGGGCGGCAGCGGGTATCGGCTTCTCGCTGAACAACTCGATGCTGATCATTGCCGGCTCGCTGGTCGGTTCGTCCGGTGCGATCCTCTCGTACATCATGTGCAAGGCGATGAACCGTTCGTTCTTCAACGTGATCCTCGGCGGTTTCGGCGGCGCAGCCGATGTGGCGGGTCCTGCCGGCTCCAAGGAAGCGCGCCCGGTGAAGTCCGGCTCGTCCGACGATGCTGCGTTTTTGCTGACCAACGCCGATAGCGTGATCATCGTGCCCGGCTATGGCCTGGCAGTAGCGCGCGCCCAACACTCACTGATGGAGTTAGCGGAGAAACTGACTCACCTTGGCGTCACCGTGAAGTTCGCCATTCACCCGGTTGCCGGGCGCATGCCGGGGCACATGAACGTGTTGCTGGCCGAGGCCGAAGTGCCTTACGAACAAGTGTTCGAGATGGACGACATCAACTCAGAATTCGGCCAGACCGACGTGGTACTGGTGCTTGGCGCCAACGACGTGGTCAACCCGGCGGCCAAAAACGATCCGAAATCGCCGATAGCCGGCATGCCGATTCTCGAAGCGTTCAAGGCCAAGACCATCATCGTCAACAAGCGCTCGATGGCCAGCGGCTATGCCGGTCTGGACAACGAACTGTTCTACCTGGACAAGACCATGATGGTGTTCGGCGACGCCAAGAAAGTCATCGAAGACATGGTCAAAGCGGTCGACTAAAGCCTTCTCCAGCGCGCTCCAAAACTTGGGCCTTCAATAGGCTGGGATGAATGAGATTCGCCCACATCCTGGGAGGGGATCCCGTGGCCAGCGTCGCACTGAGCCACGGCCTGAGTTTTCTTCAGCCCACATTTGTTCTGCTGACACAGCTGTCGTGATCGGACCAGTGGAAATCGTCTACGCGTAAGCCGCGGTTCACTTGGCGAGCGACCATAAGGGGCAATAGCTATCGCCCGTCGCAGCGGGCTCCACACCTTACTGGAGGAGGGAGTATGCAAAAAACACCTGGGTCACCCATCGACAAAGTCGTTTTCTGGGTGGCCGCCGTGATTTCAGCCTCGTTCGTCGCCTGGGGGGCGCTCTTGCCCAAGGCCATGGCGACGACGTTGCAGACGCTGTTGGACACCATCATCGACGAGTTCGGTTGGAGTTTTGTCATCTCCACCGTGTTTTTCCTGGGCTTCGCGCTGTTCCTGGCCTTCGGCCGTTTCGGCCGAATCACGCTGGGCAAGGACGGGGAGCAACCCGAATTCAGCACTTCATCGTGGATCGCGATGATGTTCAGCGTCGGCATGGGCATCGGGCTGATGTTCTGGGGTGTGGCCGAGCCGATTACGCACTTTGCGACGCCACCGCACGGACTGGCGCAGCCGCACTCCAGGGAAGCCGCCAAGCTGGCCATGCAGTACGCCTATTTCCACTGGGCGTTCCACCCTTGGGCGATCTACGCCATCGTCGGTCTGGTTATTGCCTATTTCTCATTCCGCAAGGGGCTGCCGAACCTGATATCCAGCGCCTTTACGCCGCTGATCGGCGAGGCCGGCGTGCGCGGGCCATTGGGCAAATCGATCGATGTGCTGGCGGTTCTGGCCACTCTTTTCGGCACCGCCACCTCGCTCGGCCTGGGCGCGCAGCAAATCAACAGCGGCCTGAACTATCTATGGCACACCGGCGAATCGAATGGCATTGCATTGACGATCATCGCGGCGATGACGGTGCTCTTCATCCTCTCCGCGATATCCGGCGTGGGCAAGGGGGTGCAGTTCCTGAGCAATGTCAACATGGTGATTGCAGCGCTGCTATTGCTGTTCCTGGCGGCAGTGGGCCCCAGCGTGTTCATCGTGAATATGCTGGTCGCGTCGCTGGGCGAATACATCCGTGAGTTGGTGCCGATGTCATTTCGCACCGCGGCCTTCAGTGACGGTAAGTGGCTCGCCGGTTGGACCATCTTCTACTGGGCCTGGTGGATCTCCTGGGCGCCGTTCGTGGGCACCTTCATCGCGCGAATCTCTCGCGGGCGCACCATTCGCGAATTCGTCGTCTGCGTCATTTTCATTCCCAGTGGGGTGACGATGGTGTGGTTCTCAATCATGGGGGGCGCGGCCCTGCACTCGGAGTTGGCAGGCGCCGGTGGCATCGCCGCCGTAGTGAATGACCAGGGGCCGGCAGTGGCGCTCTTCGCGCTGCTGGCTCAGTATCCCGCCGCGATGCTGACCTCGTTTGCGGCCATGGTGCTGGTCGGCGTGTTCTTCATCTCGGGGGCCGACGCGGGCTCCATCGTCATGGGCATGCTGTGCGCCCGCGGCAATCTGGAGCCGCCGCGCTGGCTGGTGGTGCTATGGGGCACGTTGGCCGGAGCGGCGGCCTCGGTGCTGCTGGTAATGGGCGGACTGGGTGGGCTGCAGACCGCGGCCATCATCGTCGCCGCGCCGTTCCTGCTGGTGATGATCGGGATGTGCGTGTCGCTGTGGAAGGCTCTGCTGGATGACCTGCAGTTTAGCGAGGCGCGTGAGCAGGATGACGTCGCCAGCGATCCAGAGCGTGTCGCTTCGGATTGAAGCTTCCATGTCGCGCGAGCAGAAGCTTGCCTGCGCAGCGCTCATCCAAATCGATCCCACCCCCAAGAAACGGACAGATATCGCCTCGAATCCGGATAGCTGCACTGCACAGAAAGGCTTTCAATCGGGTTGTGCCTAAAACTACAAAAAGGGTGTACCTGATGAACAGCACTAGAAGCATTGCACAGTGGCAAGACTACATTCAGGGCTGTCTGGATTTCCGGCCGGCTGAAGGCATCTATCGTACCGCCCGTGACATGTTTACAGAGCCGGAACTGTTCGATCTGGAGATGGAATTGATCTTCGAGAAGAACTGGATCTACGCCTGCCACGAAAGTGAAATCGCCAACCCCAATGATTTCCTGACGATGCGTGCAGGTCGTCAGCCAATGATCATCACCCGCGATGGCAACCATCAGCTTCACGCGCTGATCAACGCTTGTCAGCATCGGGGCACCTTGTCATGAACCATAAAGTCGCTTTCAGCTTCGCCGACGGCAAGACCTCGTTCTTCGAGGTCAAACCCAACGAACTGCTGCTCGACGCCGCGCTGCGCAATGGCGTGAACATTCCGCTGGACTGTCGCGAAGGCGTCTGTGGCACCTGCCAGGGCCGCTGCGAATCAGGTCAATTCACTCAAGATTATGTCGATGACGAGGCTTTGTCCGAACACGATCTGGCACAGCGCAAAATGCTCTCTTGCCAGACCCGAGTGCAATCGGATGCCTCGTTCTATTTCGACTTCGATTCGAGCTTGTGCAACGCTGGGGCAACCCAATTATTGCAAGCGGTGATTACCGTGTGGAGCAGGTTTCAGCCACTACCGCGATACTTCATATCGACGCTGGCTCCAGCCCGCAGCAGCTGGATTTTCTTCCAGGGCAATACGCACGATTGCATGTACCTGGAACCAGTGAGTGGCGCTCCTACTCTTTCGCGAACCGGCCCAATCCCACTAACCAGCTTCAATTTCTCATCCGACTCCTGCCTGATGGAGTGATGAGCAACTTCATCCGTGAACATTGCCAACCCGGTCAAATCATCGAGTTCGAGGCCCCTCTGGGTAGTTTTTATCTACGCCAAGTGACCAAGCCTCTGGTACTGGTGGCAGGAGGAACCGGCCTGTCGGCTTTCCTTGGGATGCTGGATAACATTGCGGAAAAAGGTGGCTGTGGGCACCCGATCCAGCTGTTCTATGGTGTCACACAGGACAATGACCTCTGCGAAACCCAACGTTTGGCGGGCTATCGCGAACGCATCGCTGATTTCGACTACCACCTTATCGTGTCGAAGCCATCAGGGCAGTGGACAGGAAAAACCGGATGGATTCCTGATCACTTTGATCGGAATGCGTTAGAGGCTGATCCATTCGACATTTATTTGTGCGGCCCTCCTCCCATGGTCGAAGCGGTCAAGACCTGGTTCAACGAGCAGCAAATAGAAAGATTCCAGATGTTTTACGAGAAGTTCATCCAGAGCAATTCAAAACATTAAGAACCGAGGGGAGTGTCTGGAACTCAGAGCGCACAGGCACAGTTGACCGAACCTGCGAGGCGGGTTTTATTTTTGTACTGCGCTGATGGCCTCTTCGCGGGCAAGCCTCGCTCCTACAGAAGAACGCGATCAACCGTAGGAGCGAGGCTTGCCCCAATGCCAGTCAGTTAAGCGAAATTCCTGTAGGAGCGAGCTTGCTCGCGAAAGCGGTGGGTCAGGCAACATCAATGTTTGCTGTGCCGCCGTCTTCGCGAGCAAGCTCGCTCCTACAGGGTTTCGCGGCTTAACTGACTGGCATTGAGGCTTGCCCGCGAAAGCCGCGACACGGTTTCAAGCCAATCCCTTGCACTCCCAGTAACACACAATTGTCATCATTTCATTTGATAGCCCACTCATGGAAGGTGCATGCTAGAGGGCTCCCTTTGGGCTTATATCATTCCGGATGATAGTTACCTTCGCCCCATTCGATTCGTGCCATACACCCCCGCCAAGCATCATCCGTCCATCTCAATACATTGGCGGATGCATCCATGGAACAGTCACTCAAACATTTGCGCTTCCCCTTGGCCCTGTTGGCCGTGCTGGTGATGAGCGCTTGCGGCAAGACTCCGGACGCTGCCGCCACGATGCCCGCGGCCAAAGTCAGTGTGGCCAAGGTGCTGGAACAACCGGTCAACGAGTGGGACGAATTCACCGGGCGCCTTGAAGCGCCGGAAACGGTAGAGATTCGTCCACGGGTCTCCGGGCAGATCGATGACGTGGCCTTCACCGAAGGCGCGCTGGTCAAGAAAGGCGATCTGTTGTTCCAGATCGACCCTCGCCCCTTCCAGTCTGAGGTCCGCCGCCTCGAAGCCCTGGTTGCCCAAGCTCGCGCCACCGCCACCCGCAGCGAAAATGAAGCCCAACGCGGCGAACGTCTGCGCACCAGCAATGCGATTTCCGCCGAACTCGCCGACTCGCGCACCAGCGCGGCTCAAGAAGCCCGCGCTGCTGTCGGCGCCCTCCAGGCTCAACTGGATCTGGCCAAACTGAACCTGAGCTTCACCCGCGTCACGGCGCCTATCAGTGGCCGTGTCAGTCGCGCGGAAATCACCGCCGGCAACCTGGTGACCGCCGATACCACCGCGCTGACCAGCGTAGTATCCACCGACAAGGTCTACGCCTACTTCGACGCCGACGAGCGAGTCTTCCTCAAATACACCCAGCTCGCCCGCCAGGGCCAACGCGGCGCAACCACGCCGGTTTACCTGGGCCTGTCCAATGAAGATGGCAACCCGCACCAGGGCCAGATGAACTTCGTCGACAACCAGGTCAACCCGAAGACCGGCACCATCCGCGGTCGTGCGGTGTTCGACAATAGCGACGGCACCTACACCCCGGGTCTTTACGCACGCCTGAAACTGGTGGGCAGCGGCACTTACTCCGCGGTGTTGATCAACGACGAAGCGGTCGGTACCGACCTGGGTAAAAAGTTCGTGCTGGTGATGGATGCCGACAACAAAACGGCTTACCGCCCTGTCGAGCTGGGTCCGAAGATCGAAGGGCTGCGCATCGTGCGCAGCGGCCTGAACAAGGACGACACCATCATCGTCAAGGGCTTGCAACGGGTTCGCCCTGGCTCACCGGTCACCCCTGAAGTGATCCCGATGGCCAGCGAACAAACCCTCGCTGCTCTGGCTCAACAACGACAAGCGCTGGAAGCCAGCAACCTGCCCCAAGTCGCACCTGCCAAGGTCGCGCCGGGCACGGTTGTGAAAGTGGCTGCTGCGACTCCACGCGGTTAAGGGGCGATAACTCCGATGAATTTTTCCCAATTCTTCATTTCACGGCCGATCTTCGCAGCGGTACTGTCGCTGCTGATCCTGATCGCCGGTGCCATCTCGCTGTTCCAGTTACCGATCAGCGAATACCCGGAAGTCGTGCCACCGACCGTGGTGGTGCGTGCCAACTTCCCGGGCGCCAACCCTAAAGTCATCGGTGAAACCGTGGCCGCTCCGTTGGAGCAAGCCATCACCGGCGTCGAGAACATGCTGTACATGTCCTCGCAATCCACCGCTGACGGCAAAATCACCCTGACCATCACCTTCGCCCTGGGCACTGACCTGGACAACGCGCAGGTACAGGTTCAGAACCGCGTAACCCGGACCGAGCCCAAACTTCCCGAGGAGGTGACGCGCATCGGTATCACCGTGGACAAGGCGTCGCCCGACCTGACCATGGTTGTGCACTTGACCTCGCCGGACAAACGCTACGACATGCTCTACCTGTCCAACTACGCCTTGCTCAACATCAAGGATGAGCTGGCGCGTCTGGGCGGTGTCGGTGATGTGCAGCTGTTCGGCATGGGCGACTACTCGCTACGGGTGTGGCTCGATCCGAACAAGACTGCTTCGCGCAACCTGACCGCGACCGATGTGGTCACCGCGATTCGTGAACAAAACCGTCAAGTGGCGGCCGGTGCCCTGGGCGCTCCGCCTGCGCCGAATGCCACCGCGTTCCAGCTGTCGGTCAACACCCAAGGCCGTCTGGTTTCCGAGGAAGAGTTCGAGAACATCATTATCCGCTCCGGCGAAAATGGTGAAATCACTCGCCTGAAAGACATTGCTCGCGTCGAACTCGGCTCCAGCCAATATGCCCTGCGTTCCTTGCTGAACAACCAGCCGGCGGTGGCGATCCCAATCTTCCAGCGCCCTGGCTCCAACGCGATCCAGATCTCCAACGACGTTCGGGAGAAAATGGCCGAGCTGAAGAAGAACTTCCCGCAAGGCATGGACTTCAGCATCGTCTACGACCCGACGATCTTCGTGCGCGGCTCCATCGAGGCGGTGGTTCACACCCTCTTCGAAGCGCTGATCCTCGTTGTGCTCGTGGTGATCCTGTTCCTGCAGACCTGGCGCGCCTCGATCATCCCGTTGGTGGCGGTGCCGGTTTCGCTGATCGGTACGTTTGCCGTGATGCACCTGTTCGGCTTCTCATTGAATGCCCTGTCGCTGTTCGGGCTGGTACTGGCCATCGGTATTGTGGTCGACGATGCGATTGTGGTGGTGGAGAACGTCGAGCGAAACATCGGGCTCGGATTAACCCCGGTAGAAGCCACCAAGCGTGCGATGCGCGAAGTGACCGGCCCGATCATTGCGACGGCGCTGGTACTGTGTGCGGTGTTTATCCCGGCTGCGTTCATCTCTGGCTTGACCGGGCAGTTCTATAAACAGTTTGCCCTGACGATTGCCATTTCGACCGTGATCTCGGCCTTCAACTCGCTGACCTTGTCGCCAGCGCTGGCCGCCGTGTTGCTCAAGAGCCATGACGCGCCGAAAGACCGTTTCTCCAAGGTTCTGGACAAGATCTTTGGTGGCTGGTTATTCCGTCCGTTCAACCGCTTCTTTGACAAGGCCAGCCATGGTTATGTCGGCACCGTGGGCCGGGTTATCCGCAGCAGCGGTATCGCCCTGCTGGTGTACGCCGGCCTGATGGTGTTGACCTTCTTCGGGTTCTCCAATACCCCGACCGGTTTCGTACCCGGCCAGGACAAGCAATACCTGGTGGCCTTCGCGCAACTGCCGGACGCCGCGAGCCTGGACCGTACCGAAGATGTGATCAAGCGCATGTCCGACCTGGCCCTGAAACAGCCTGGCGTGGAAAGCGCGGTGGCCTTCCCGGGTCTGTCGATCAACGGCTTCACCAACAGCCCGAACGCCGGCATCGTGTTCGTCACCCTGAAACCGTTCGACGAGCGCAAGGATCCGAGCATGTCCGCCGGTGCGATTGCCGGTGCATTGAACGGCCAATATGCGGGGATTCAGGAAGCCTACATGGCGATCTTCCCGCCACCGCCGGTACAAGGCCTGGGGACTATTGGCGGTTTCCGCCTGCAGATCGAGGACCGGGGCAACCTGGGCTATGACGAGCTGTACAAAGAAACCATGAACATCATCACCAAAAGCCACAGCGTGCCGGAACTGGCGGGCCTGTTCACCAGCTACACCGTGAACGTGCCGCAGGTCGATGCCGCCATCGACCGGGAAAAAGCCAAGACCCACGGCGTAGCCGTCAGCGACATCTTCGACACCCTGCAGATCTATCTGGGTTCGCTGTATGCCAACGACTTCAACCGCTTCGGTCGCACCTATCAGGTCAACGTTCAGGCTGAGCAGCAGTTCCGTCTCGAATCGGACCAGATCGGTCAGCTGAAAGTGCGTAACAACCGGGGCGAGATGATTCCGCTGGCGACCTTCATCAAGGTCAGCGACACCTCGGGCCCGGACCGCGTGATGCACTACAACGGCTTCATCACCGCTGAAATCAACGGTGCGGCAGCCCCCGGCTACAGCTCTGGCCAGGCCGAGAAAGCCATCGAGAAACTGCTCAAGGACGAATTGCCCAACGGCATGACCTACGAGTGGACCGACCTGACCTACCAGCAGATTCTGTCCGGCAACACCGCGCTGTTCGTGTTCCCGCTCTGCGTACTGCTGGCGTTCCTGGTGCTCGCGGCGCAATACGAAAGCTGGAGCCTGCCACTGGCGGTGATCCTGATCGTACCGATGACCCTGCTGTCGGCCATTACCGGTGTGATTGCCTCGGGCGGCGACAACAACATCTTCACCCAGATCGGCTTGATCGTACTGGTGGGACTTGCCTGTAAGAATGCGATTCTGATCGTCGAGTTTGCCAAGGATAAACAGGAAGAAGGCCTCGGCCCGCTGGCCGCGGTGCTGGAAGCTTGCCGTCTGCGTCTGCGGCCGATCCTGATGACCTCCTTCGCGTTCATCATGGGTGTTGTGCCTCTGGTCTTCTCCAGCGGTGCCGGTGCCGAAATGCGTCATGCCATGGGTGTGGCAGTGTTCTCCGGGATGCTCGGGGTGACCTTCTTCGGTCTGTTGCTGACGCCGGTGTTCTACGTACTGATTCGCAACTTTGTGGAGCGCGGTGAAGCGCGTAAAGCGGCCAAAGCCCTGAAACTGGAGGCGCAACAATGAGCCTGAAAGCCTTCCTGCCGAGCCTTCTGGTACTGGCCCTGAGTGCCTGCGCCGTTGGCCCGGATTACAAAACCCCAGCGACGGAGGCGGCCAACATCACGGCCGCCACCGATGGCAGCGCCGGTCAGAAGAACTTCGACCGCGCCCGTTTCGAAGGCATCTGGTGGCAGCAGTTCGACGATCCGACCCTCAACCAGTTGGTGACGCAATCCTTGCAAGGCAACCGCGATTTGCGCGTGGCCTTCGCTCGCTGGAAAGCAGCCCGGGCGATTCGCGATGACGTCAGCAATGACGCCATGCCGACCATCACCAGCCGCGCCAGCAGTGATCTGGCCAAAGGACAGATTCCCGGCCAGACCACCGACCGTGTCAGCAGCGAACGCTATGACCTGGGCCTGGACATGGCCTGGGAACTGGACTTGTTCGGTCGCATCCAGCGCAACCTGGAATCCAGCGACGCCGAACAGCAGGCCGCCGAAGCCGATCTTTACCAACTGCAAGTCACCATGATTGCCGAACTGGTGGACGCCTATGGCCAACTGCGTGGCGCACAGCTACGGGAAAAGATCGCTCTGGCGAACCTGAACAACCAGCAGGAGTCGCGCAAGATCACCGAAAGCCTGCGTGATGCCGGTGTCGGCGATCAGCTGGACGTGGTTCGCGCCGATGCGCGCCTGGCGTCTGTCGAAGCCAGCGTGCCGCAGCTGCAGGCCGAACAGGTGCGTCAGCGCAACCGCATCGCCACCCTGCTGGGTGAGCGTCCGGACAAACTGAGCGTCGATTTGAGTCCAAAAGACTTGCCGGCCATCGCCAAGGCCCTGCCGATCGGTGATCCGGGCGAACTGCTGCAACGGCGTCCGGACATCCGCAGCGCCGAACGCCAACTGGCGGCCGCCACCGCCCGTATCGGCGTGGCCAAGGCTGACTTGTTCCCACGGGTCAGCCTCAGCGGCTTCCTCGGCTTCACTGCCGGACGCGGATCGCAGATCGGTTCTTCGGCGGCCAACGCCTGGGCACTGGGCCCAAGCATTACCTGGGCGGCGTTCGACCTGGGCAGCGTGCGCGCCCGTTTGCGCGGTGCCAATGCTGAAGCCGAAGGCGCCCTGGCGACCTACGAGCAGCAAGTACTGTTGGCGCTGGAAGAGTCGGAAAACGCCTTCAGCGATTACGGCAAACGTCAGCAGCGCCTGATCTCACTGATTCGTCAAAGCGAATCAAGCCGCGCCGCTGCCGATCTCGCCGAGATTCGCTACCGCGAAGGCACCGAGGACTTCCTCGTGTTGCTCGATGCTCAGCGTGAGCGCCTGGCAGCCGAAGACACCCAGGCCCAGGCCGAAGTTGATTTGTATCGGGGCATCGTCGCCATCTACAAAGCCCTTGGCGGCGGCTGGCAACCAGAGACGGTCGCCAGCAAGTAACGTTTAAAGAGCTCCTTTGGTTGGCCGCAATCAACCAATTCTTTTGCCCCGCGCCTCATTCGGTCGCGGGGCTTTTTTTTGTCGGTCTTTAATTCAACACATATCCCTGTAGGAGCGAGCTTGCTCGCGAAGACGGCAGTACAGCCAACATTGATGTCGCCTGACCTACCGCTTTCGCGAGCAAGCTCGCTCCTACAGGTTGCCTCGGAGTCTCAGCAGGCGACTGCCGGGGGAGTTTTCGCGGTCGGCAATAGCAAAAGCGATGCTTTTGCACGGTGCCGCCGAAGGTCTCGCCGCTCATCAACTCGACCCTGACCCGGTCGCCCTCCCCGATTCGCGGCAGCTTGGTTTCATCAAAGTAGCCGCTGATATAAAACGAGTCGCTGTCCACCAGCGCCAATAACGCTCCTTCGGCAGTGGCGTAATAACCCTGACGCGTCAGCAGGTTGGTAAGATCGCCTTGAAGTACTGCTGCAACGCTTGCATGGGAATGTTCTTGGCGTCTTCTTTTGCAAGCGTAGCCACATCTTTGGTGACGGGGAGAATGCGTATCAGGCGGGTGACTCGGTCACGCCGTTGCCGATTTTGATATTAAAAAGTAACTTTCCGGGAACTGGAACGTCTTTTCCCCCGGCAGGAATACTCGACGCGATGCTGCGTTGAACAGCATCGGGGTTCGGGATGAAAACACCTTTAGGATCGTAAGCCCCCAATATCTTGGAGGGCGGGATACTTTCCCCATAGTTGATCTCATAAGGCTTTGAGTTCAGCTTTGATTTCGGATTGCTTTTCCAATTGCTATTTTTATAAAGGTCAAAGCCATCGATACCTCTTCCATCAACGACATAGGTGTAACCTCCTCGTCCTCCACCGTACTGGTAGGCACCCGCGCCACCATCCTTGTAGAAGGGGGAAGTCGATATGCCCATGCCATCGGGATCGAGGGCATTCTTCCCACCTCCAAACCCCCCATTAAAACCATTCACTTGCTTGATATCCGTAATAGGTGTACGCAACTGAAAGCCACTCTTAAACACGTCTTGAGGTGGACGCATATCGCCACGCATGACGAAGCCTCGATACACGTAGCCCTTTTCAGCACTGGCAAAATAGGACACTCCTGTTCGATCCATTAGCTTTTGCGCCTTCTGTGGCCCTTTGCCTAATTGGTTCAGTTTTTTGATAACAGTGTGGCTTTTAAACTTCTTTTCAAATTTTTGCTCGATAATCGCGAGATCGCGAACTATGGGCGGGATCCATTTCTTAACCTTCTGAACGGTACGTAGAAGTTGAGACGAAGGCCCTTTAAAGCCCGGTAAATGCTCTCGTAACTGATGGGCCAGAAATTTCGATGATTTGAAACGTTGCACCGTCGCCGCAGCGATCTGGTTACCGACCCTCTTGGGAATATCAATACCTAAAGCTTTTCCGATAACAGGCCCGGCAAACTCAAAAAGAGCGCCCCGCAGCGCGTTGGCTTGGTGTTGATACGCAATGTCAGGATCGTCTTCCAACTCCCCGCGCGCCCAATCTGTTCCCGAAGAGGCTAAGCCAAACAACATGGACAAGCCTTTGACTACGGCACTCGGGCCGGGAAGTGGTGCAATCAGGAGTGAAATGGCGGCCAATGTATTGCTCGCAAATTCCAGTAAAAGATCCCAAAGGCGCTCGTCGCTTGTAGAAGTCAATGTGTCTATATCGGCTTGCGCTTGTTTAAGCAGCGTTTCAAAAAGCGTTTCATAGACGTCCTGACCGGTCCAGGATTCCGCAACGAACATAATGGGCGCATAAGGAGCACTTCCCTGTACCTTTTTCGGATAGGGAAATCTTACCTTTATCTCAGGGTGGAGCACCGTAAAGGAAAAAAACTCTACCTTGAAACGACCGTTGCTGTATTTGAAATCGGAATCACCCCGCGAACCACGCTCAAAAATGGAAATCCGATCGGACAGTTTAGTTCTTAGACCCGGAAACTCCTCAATAGATTTTGTTCGATTAAATAGATCTTCCGGATATTCAATAACAGTTCCGCTCCCACCAAAAAAAACAAAAAACCCGGCAGAGCCTCGACTAGCCAAATGAATGACATTGCTGCATTCTTGGAAATCGCTCATAGCGCCATTTCTAATCCGGACGACAGAAGCCTTCAAATTGCCGCTCAAGAATTCCCTGGCAGCCTTTCTGTTTAAACTCGACGTATTTTCATTTTTTTCATACGCCGCGACCAAACGATGAAGTTCTGATTTTTTGTCTAGCATCCAAAGCTTCTTAGCTGCTGGCTGAGAGAGCACGCTTTTTACTTTGGCGCCATACAGTTTTTCAAAATCATTCCCTTCTACTGTCGCCTTAAAATCCTGTGTATAGCCGTCAGGCCAGTGTATTGACATTTCTTCGCGCAACTTTCTCGCCTTTTTATGCTGCCCGGAGAATAGTTGAATCAAGTTAAACAATTTATCCCTGTACGTGACATCCGGGTATCCGGGTTCGTCCCAAGGTGTGCCAAGCGACTTGTAGCTAACCTTAAATATAGTATTGCAGTCCAGCGTGGATTTTATTTCTTTAGGTAATTGCGAGTTATCAATTGCGTTTTCAATGATCGACCGCATAAAAAACGATGGATCGCTAATCGTTTGTAAATCCATAAAGGCTGTTTCAACCATCTCGGCGGCCTGCTCAACCGTAACCCCCGGAGCCACTAGTTTCCCAGGTTGCACGACAATTTCAGCTTCCGCTGCACGGAGTGTGGCCCCAATCAGCGAATGCACAGAGCTGCTGCCCCCGAGCGTTTGGCTGAACGCACTGGGACCGCTTTCAAGACCGCGTTTGCGACGAGCACCTACGGGGGAATTGGTCGCGAGTGAAGTATCCGGCAGGGTCGTGCCGCGAGCCGTTGAATCGGCTACCCCGTCATCTTCCAACTCGTCAAGGGTGTCCACTTCTGCCAACTGGATGATTTCATCCAGGTAATCCTGATAAACCACATTTTGATCACCGGGTACTGGCTGCTGTAATAGCGCTTCCAGGTCGTCGTTCAGCTGTGGATCATCCAAAGGATCAAAGTAGTCGCTCTGATCGATACGTTGCTTCACCATCTCTGCAAAATCAGGCATGTCGTCAAATAAATCAGTCACGCCGTCGAGTGTATTTTCGAGAATCAGCAAATCTTCATCAGACATATCGACGGCATCGGGTGCCTGCCCCGCCAAAGGGTCTGTCATGGTTTCGGATTCAGGCAGGAACCAGTTGGCATAGAAATTACTGATCGCCACGTAGGCAGCGAACACACCAAGAGCTTTACCCGGATTACGCTCAATCAAATCACCCGTATGGCTCATGACTGCGACTCCGGTACCGATCAAAGTACCGCTCATTCGATCAAGCCAACTTTGCAACTGCTCTTTGATGACCTCCATGTTCGATAGATGGTTTCCTTCAGTCAGACAGCGCCTGACTTCGTCTAAATCATCTGCATAAGCAGAGCCCCAAGGCATCATGTTGCCTGCGATCAATCTGTCGATTTGTGCAGCGAACTGCGCCAGCGAAGCTTGAGTCATGACTCGTTGGGTAGCTACTTGCGGCTGCTCGGGCACTGGAACGAGCGGCCGGGCGGGAAGCTCGTTCGCGCCATTTTTCCAGGCCTGATTGCTCGGCCCTGAATTGGGACGCGATGTTGAAATATGGCGATTGTCCAGTTTCAGGCTGCCACAGGTATCCAACACGTTGCACACGTATAAGAGTTTACCGACGAATCCTTTGGGCATTCGCGGACCGGTCGTGGTGATACTTGAGAAAAAATCGGCGTTGCGCTCGATGGTCTGTAAATGTGACAGCAATGTCGGGCCACGCTCAGCCGATGGGCGCGCGTCCTGCACTTTTGAGGAATTCATCATCGCCAAAAAAGTCCCCAGGCCCTCAGGAAAGCTTTCCAGCCAACTGGGACCGACAACCCATTCCAGCCAAGTCTGCTGGGTAGCCTCAATGGGCTTGATCTGTGCGAGGACAGCCTCGACGGCCTCCGGAAACCGAGGGTGCCAACGCTTGCGCATTTCATCTGTCGGACTCTTGAGCTCACGAATGAATTCGCTCAGTGCCTTGTGCGCATCGTGAGGTATGGGGCGCACGTCACGCATGTCTTCGAGCATCAACAGTTTGCCGTCGAGCTTGCTGTCACTTGGGCGAATATAGGATCGAGCTTGTTTGGCTATCTGCTTGATTGCCTCCCATTGCGCATCCGGCACTAACTCATCGTTGGCAATCCGTTCATCCCGTTGCGCTTGTGAACGATTCAAGTGTGACTGGATATACCCGGTAACGCCTTCTGTGCTTTGTCCGCTTAAAAATCTTGTGTTTTCCCCTAGTGCCGCTTGCCACTGGCCGGGTGGCAAATGACAAATCACGTCTGCGATTTCTCGCAGTCGACTGGTAGTCAGCTCCCCAACCGGTCGTATCGAGCGCAACATCGCGTCAACAAACAATCCTGCAATGGCTTTGCCAGTCTCCGTTTGCAATATGCCGCTGCTCAACACTTCGAGTACTTCCTGTTCCGAAAGCGTAGTAGTTCTTAGGTGCTCTTTAAGTGTTGACCACTCTCGCTCAAGGGCTGCTTGATTAACAAAATCCCCATAAGATTCAATAAATGCTGGGCATGCCAGCACTGGCGGTGGCAAGTCGGCATTCAATCTCGAGGCATTTGGTAATGTTCCAAAGTCGATGTGCAGGATTTCAGGGCTAGATCTGGCTCCGGATAACGCATCGCAAAGTCGTGACTGTGGCCGATTATCGTTAATCAAGACCTGTGCCGTCGGAGAACCCGCGGCAGAGGTTGCATTACAAGGGCGCGGCATTGAGTTTTCCGTTCGGCCAGAATCATTTCATCCAGCTTAAGTAATGGCCTCGAATAGATCTTTTAAAAACCGCTTATGGCGTTGTTGTGCCTGTAAACCGGTCAAATGCGCATTGCACTGACTCAAGGTTTGACTCACAGCCCTGCCTGACCGAAGCTGATAGCTTTGCCAAATGTTGCCACTCTCGGATTTTGCATGCCCAAGTCTCGCCGTTACCTGATCATCAGTCTCTCTATCCTGTTGGCCATCGGCCTTTCGTGGGCGTTCCTGCGCAGCACCACTCCTGTAGTGCCAGAGGCGATCAAGCGCGGTTACAGCGAAGCGCTGGCGGCGGCCCGAAACGGTCAACCGGGCGCCGCGCGGGTGCTGTATCAGCAACTGGGGCGCCCGGATATTTCGCCCAAGCGGCGCATCTGGCTGCATGCAGAATTGCCCAACTACCCCAGCTCCGTCGCCCTGAAACTGGCCGATGCGGATTTGCAGCATGAATCACCCGAAGTGCGCATTGCGGCGATCAAAAGCATCAGCGGATTGGTACCCAGTGGCCAGCGCAGTCTGTTGCTGGGGCCTTTGCTCGATGACAGTGACCAGAACGTACGGTTTGCCGCAGTCAATGCCTTGCTGGGGCTTTCGCCGGATGACCTTGGCTTGTATTTCGGACCGCTGGAACAGGCCATCGATGCCTGGCAGCAAGCACTCAAAAGCGCGCCGCAACGCGCTGAAAACCAGTATCAACTGGCTCGTTTGCATCTGCACAATGCTGAATTCAAGGAGGCGCAGCAGGCGCTTGAAAACACGTTGCGCCTGGCGCCGGACAACCTGCCGGCGCTGGTAATGCAGATTGAGGTGCTGGATAAACTGGGGCAGAACGACGCTGCCCGACAATTGTTGGCCAAACAACTCAAGGCTCAACCCGATTCGGCCTATTTGCAACATGCCCTGGGATTGTGGCTGTTGCATCACGGTCAAAGCGAATTCGCTTTGCTCGGTCTGTCCAAAGCCGTGGAGCTTGAGCCGAACAACAAGGATTACCGCTACGACCTGGCCACCACGCTGCATGGCGAACAAGAGTTGGAAGCGGCGCAGAACCAGCTACAGGAAATCGTCCAGCGCCACCCGGCCGATCGCAAGGCGCGCGTGCTGCTGATCAACTACTGGAAAGAAAGCGGACAGTTGCAGAACGTGCAGATCCTGTTGGCACAGCTGGAGCAGCTCAACCCGGATGACCCGGCGTTGCAACAAGGGCTTTAATCTTGAAAAGCGCCTGCGAGGGCCGGTGCGGTCAGGACAACATGTCCTGCATGATCTGTTGCAACACATCCAGATCGAACGGCTTGCCCAGGATCGGCGCTTTGCGGGTGATCGGGCTGTCGGTCTCGCGAATTTCCTGCGGATAGCCGCTGATGAAGATGACCTTGAGTTCCGGTCGCAGCTTCACGGCGGGTTCGGCGATCTGCACGCCAGAAATCCCCCCCGGCAGGCGGAAGTCGGTGATCATCATGTCCAGATGCGGTTTGCTCGCCAGAATTTCAAAGGCCTGTTCGCCGTTTTCGGCTTGCAGCACCCGGTAACCCTCGCCCGACAAATAAGCGGACAGTACCATCAGGATCGAAGGGTCATCCTCGACGATCAGTACCACATCTTGCGCATCTTCACTCATGGAAAGCCTTTGTTCAGTCAATAGCTGCTGATACGACCGTGTGGTCAATCAGAGGTTGCGTTTATCGGGCTGTTTTCCTGCAGCGGCAGACAAACGCGAAACAAGGCGCCTTCGCCAATCCGGCTCTCGACGGTGATGGAGCCACCATGGGCGGCGACAATCTGCTCCGAAATAAACAATCCCAGACCCAGCCCCGCGACAACGGCCGTGGCGCCAACCCTTTCGAACTGCTGAAAAATGCGCTGCTGATTCTCTTCACTGATCCCGATACCGCGATCCTGAACCTCAACCAGCGCCTGCCCGTCCTGATTGTACACGCGTACGTCGATCGGGCTCTTGACGCCATAACGTAGCGCATTGGGAGCCGGTACACGCGGTCGGGCACAGAGGTCATGGGGAGGCCTTGTCGAACTGTTGAAAGTAACCGGATTTGCTCCATAACTGCCGAGCGGATCCAATTCTCCGACATGTTTTTCAGCAAAACCCTGCATTTGACTGCTCTGGCGCAAAGGAGCGGTTATCCTGTGCGGCTCCTGAGCGGCTATTGTTTTTTATAGCGCGCCGCAAACGTGTCGTGATCCGTCACTGACTCAGCCAAGGGCCCGGCGATTTCGATCGACGTCACCACAAACCAAACCTTGAGAGCCCACTATGCCCACCAACGCCTCCACCATTCTAGTCGTCGAAGACGATGCCATCGTGCGCACGCTGACCATCGATGTGCTGGAGGAACTGGAATTCCGGGTGCTTGCGGCGGATGGCTGTGAAATGGCGCTGGAGTTCCTCAACGATGAAGAGCAAGACATCGATTTGCTGATGACGGATGTAGGGTTGCCGGTCATGGATGGTCGGGAACTGGCGAAGCAGGCGCGCATGCTGCGTCCCGAGTTGCCGATTCTGTTCGCCAGCGGCTATGCCGAAAGCATCGAGGTGCCGGACGGCATGCATCTGATTGGCAAGCCATTCTCTATCGATCAGTTGCGGGACAAGGTCAAGGGCATACTTAAGACCTGATTTTTCTCGCGCCCCGATTCTCTCCACTCTCTACCCGCATCAAGGAATACCCGTCAATGAGTCAGCCCCGCGCAACCAAAGTCCTGGTCATTGGTTACGTCTGGCCCGAGCCCCGCTCTTCCGCGGCGAGCGGGCATGTCATGCAAATCCTCGAAACGTTCTTGCAGCAAGGCTGGGAGATTACCTTCAGCAGCCCGGCCGGCACCGGTGAGCACCGTGCGGACCTGACCGCACTGGGCATTCGCGAAGTACCAATCGAGTTGAATAACAGCAGTTTCGACACCTTTGTCAGTGAACTGTCACCGGATATCGTACTGTTCGATCAATTCATGATGGAGGAGCAGTTCGGCTGGCGGGTCGAAAAACACTGCCCTGATGCGTTGCGCGTTCTTGAAACGTCCGACCTGCAAAGCCTGCGGCATGCCCGGCATCAGCGGCTCAAAGATCGCTTGAAGGCCAGTGACGACGCCGACGATTTCAGTGAGTTATTCGCCCCTGCATTGCGCGAAGAGTTCGAGCTGATGGCTGATACCGATCTGGCCAAACGGGAGATCGCAGCACTGTATCGCTGTGATCTGAACCTGATGATTTCCGAAGTGGAAATCGAGCTGCTGGTCGAACAATTCCACCTGCCACGCAACTTGCTGCACTGGTGTCCGCTGATGGTCGATCCGCCGAGTGCACCGCCGCCAGCCTTTGAAGACCGTGCGCATTTCCTCAGTATCGGTAACTTCCGTCACGCGCCGAACTGGGATGCCGTGCTCTGGATGAAAACCACAATCTGGCCGCTGATCCGCCAACAGCTTCCCGACGCGCAGTTGCACCTCTACGGCGCCTACACGCCACCTAAAGCCACGGCCCTGCACAATGCAGCCCAGGGTTTTCATGTGATGAACTGGGCAGAAGACGCATTAGCCGTTATGTCTGCTGCGCGGATTTGTCTGGCGCCCCTGCGCTTTGGTGCCGGTATCAAAGGCAAGATTGTCGACGCTATGCTCTGCGGTACGCCGAATGTCACCACACCGATTGGCGCAGAAGCGATGCATCGTGAACAGCCGTGGCCGGGGGCGGTGACCCGAACTGCGCGTGAGTTCGCCGATTGCGCGGTTCGACTTTATAAAGACAAAGACCTCTGGATGAATGCCCAATCCCATGGGCAGGCGCTGTTGGCCGCCCGCTATCGGCCATCGATACACGGCCCGGCGCTGATCGAGAAGTTGCTGTATTGCCAACAACACTTGACGCGACTTAGAAGAGATAACTTTACCGGCAGCATGTTGCGCCACCACCAACATAAAAGCACCCAATACATGGCACAATGGATTGAAGCAAAAAACCGCACTCAAACAACATAAACAAAGAGCGCATTCAGCGCTCAACTAATCCCTCATCTAAATTAACCTGAAAAGACGCTGGCAAGATACCTCCCGTATCAAGTCGGCGCTTGTCACTTCAGCCCTCAATCATTATAAATGCCTGGCACTTTCAACTTAATTTCGCACCCACCAAAGTGGGTACCACTCATACATGCAAGGATGCATTAGATGACGAATGTCGCATTAGAAAATCTTGAACTTAGCCAGTGGATGGCCTCCACTTCAAGTATCGATACTTTAACACTTGGCGAATTGATTATGCCGGGAGCCCATAATAGTGGTGTCGACAAAAAAGCCGCGTACGCAGGACCCGGCATTGCGCACTGGGCGGCGTGTCAGAACAATTCTTTTTACGATCAGCTACGCAATGGCGCGCGCGCCATTGATGCCAGGGTCGAGTATCACCGGGATTCCAGAGGGGTCGGCACGTTCTGGTTCCAGCATCAGGGAGTACGGTCATCCCGCTCACTGGAAAACCTGATCATGCAGGTGATTCGTTTTCTCGAGGAAAGCCCCGACGAGTTTGTACTGCTGGATTTCCATCAATTGAAGGCCGGCAACGTCGTCTTCGACTATCGAGAGTTCAACCGTTTTCTATTGACGCATCTTGGGTCAAGAATCATTCCTTCCAGCAACTGGCATCTGAGTGTGGGTCAATTGAAACAGGCAAGCGGTGTCCGGCGGGTGTGGTTGACCGCAGAGCGCCACCCGGATCTGGACCGCACCTGGTTTCTCCCGGAAATCGAGCATCGCTGGAGCGGAATTGCGGACACCAGCGTCAGTGAACTGGAGAACCACATCACCCGAACGATGCAGGCGCCTCCCTCCGGTCATATGCCGTGGTCGCTCTCCGCTACCAGTTACCACCTCGCCTTGGGGCCTGTGGACATCAAGGAGCATCTGGACCGATGGTTCGATCCCGAATCCGGCAAATGGCTGCTCGACTGCAGCATTATCAATGCGGACTTCTTCGAAGAGTCACGCCTCGTGCACAACTGCCGTACCGCTAACATAATCAAGGCGCAGCGACGCACTGTATAGCGCCAGACTTTGCATCGGTGAAACTGGCGTTACCTACCACGCAGAGGCATGATTAGAACGCGATAATAATAAAAGTGTCCTGACATGAGCCGAACAGCCAGAGTTACCGATCCTTCCTACGAATTGATGGACGACCGCAATGGATTGTCCATCATTTATCGTCAGCACGGCTTCCCCTGCCCTCTGGTGCGCTGGCATTTCCACAAGGAGTACGAACTGCACCTGATCGTCGCCAGCTCTGGCAAGGTGTTTATCGGCGACTACATCGGCAACTTCTACCCCGAAAGCCTGTTCCTCACCGGCCCCAACCTGCCCCACAACTGGATCAGCCAGGTCGCCGAAGACGAAGTGGTGCCCAAGCGTGACATGCTGGTCAACTTCACTGATGAACTATTTGAAAGCGGCCATCAGGTGTTCGCCGAACTCAAGACGCTTGCACCCTTGCTGGAGCGCGCGCAGTACGGCATCGAGTTTCGTTGCAAACGTACGATCCGCCAGGTCATGAGCTTGATGCAGCGCATCGCCGACACCCAGGGCATGACCCGGCTCGGGCACTTTTTCATTCTGCTGGAGTTGCTGGCGGCGTCCGATGACTATCAGTTGCTGTCCGGTGCCACAACACCGCAATTGGCCGATGAACACAATATCGACCGCACCAACCGGGCAGTGGACTACATCTTTGCCCATTACGCCCGGGAACTGCCGCTGGAAGAAGTCGCCGAGCACCTGGGGCTGACGCCGACCTACTTCAGTCGCGTGTTCAAACAGGCCACCGGGGCTGTTTTATCGAATTCGTCAATCGCCTGCGCATCAGCAAATCCTGCGAGCTGCTGGCCGATGGCGACAAAACGGTGACCGATGTGTGTTTCGAGTCGGGCTTCAATAATATTTCCAACTTCAACCGGCGTTTTCAACAGCTCAAAGGCATGACGCCGTCGCACTACCGGCGGTTGGCGGTGCAGCGTTTGACTGAGCAAAATCTGGGCTGAAACCCTTGGTCATGTGTGGTGATTTTCAGATCGCCTTCGCGGGCAAGCCTCGCTCCTACAAGAACAAGGCTTGCCCGCGAAGGGGCCGGTGCAACCTATACAAATTCGTTGGCTGCTCGCCTCTGCGACGCCTGTTGTCGCATCTCCCGCCCCAAAGCCCAGTGCAAAAAAGTATCGGTCACAGTGCGATGGATGATTTGTCAGCCCATCAATTGAACGCTGTAATCAGCGCACATTCTTCCTCCGCAGGAAGACACAAAAACAATAACTGTCCTTCTGTAACCCGCCGGCTGCAGAGGCGGCTATTGCATCGACGACAGCAACGGCGAGTTCATGGCGCACCTGCCGCAAATCCAGCACGATCTGGCTCACCCGAACGCACCGAAAACCGTGTTCGGGTTCCTTTGTGCGGCGCTGGCCAAACGGCGCGCAGCCGGTACACCAGCGTTCACGCTGATGTCCTGCGATAACCTGCCGCACAACGGTGCCGTGACCCGTAAAGCCTTGCTGGCATTCGCCGCCCTGCGCGATGCTGATCTGCGCGACTGGATCGAGCGCCATGTCAGCTTCCCCAACGCCATGGTCGACCGCATCACGCCGATGACCAGCACCGAGCATCGTCTGCAACTGGCCGACAAACATGCGGTTGATGACGCCTGGCCAGTGGTCTGCGAACCCTTTGTGCAGTGGGTACTGGAAGACAAATTCGTCAACGGTCGCCCAGCCTGGGAAAAGGTCGGCGTGCAGTTCACCGACGACGTCACGCCTTATGAAGAGATGAAGATCAAACTGCTCAACGGCAGCCATCTGGCCTTGACCTATCTGGGCTTTTTGAAGGGTTATCGCTTCGTTCACGAAACCATGAACGACCCGCTGTTCGTGCGGCTACATGCGTGCCTACATGGACCTGGACGTGACGCCGCAACTGGCGCCGGTGCCAGGGATCGACCTGACCGAGTACAAAAACACCCTGGTGGCGCGCTTCTCCAACCAGGCAATTGCCGATCAGTTGGAGCGGGTGTGTTCGGATGGCTCGTCGAAGTTTCCGAAATTCACCGTACCGACCATCAACCGCTTGATTGCCGACGGTCAGGAGACCAAGCGAGCGGCGCTGGTGGTGGCGGCGTGGGCGCTGTACCTCAAAGGTGTGGATGAGCATGGCGAGACCTACTCGATTCCCGATCCGCGGGCGGCGTTCTGTCAGGCGCTGGTGGCGGATGATGTGTTGATCACTCAGCGGCTGCTGGAGGTTGAGGAGATTTTCGGGATGGCGATTCCGCGCTCTCCAGAGTTTGTGGCGGCGTTCGAGTGGTGCTGTAACAGCTTGCGGGAGGTTGGGGTGACGCGGACCCTCGAAAGAGTGCTCGCCACCTGATCGTTCCCACGCTCTGCGTGGGAATGCAGCCCGGGACGCTCCGCGTCCCATCCAGAAGCGGACGCAGAGCGTCCATTGAGGCATTCCCACGCAGAGCGTGGGAACGATCTACGGTAGGGTGTTTCCATGGCAAACCAACAACTATTCCTCGGCATCGACTGCGGCACCCAAGGCACCAAAGCCGTTGTCCTCGACGCGCACAGCGGCCAGGTCCTCGGTCAGGGCGCCGCTACCCACAGCCTCATCAGCGGCGCCAATGGTCGGCGCGAGCAAGACACTGCCCAATGGCTGAAAGCCTTTACCCTGGCCACCCACCGCGCGCTGCTCGCAGCGGAGGTAGACGGTCAGGCCATCCTCGGCATCGGTGTTTCCGGCCAGCAGCATGGACTGGTGCTGCTCGACGATCGCGGCCAGGTCCTGCGCCCGGCCAAGCTCTGGTGCGACACCGAATCCACGCCGGAGAACGACCGCTTGCTCACCCATCTGGGCGGCGAAAAAGGCTCCCTGGAACGCCTCGGCGTAGTCATCGCGCCGGGTTACACCGTGTCCAAACTGCTCTGGACCAAAGAGCAGCACCCGCAAGTGTTCGCCCGAATCGCGCGCATTTTGCTGCCCCATGACTACCTCAACTACTGGCTCACCGGCCGTAGTTGCAGCGAGTACGGCGATGCCTCGGGCACCGGGTATTTCAATGTGCGCACCCGCCAGTGGGACTTGCAACTGCTGCGCGACATCGATCCCACCGGACGCCTGCAAGCCGCGCTCCCGGAGCTGATCGACGCCCACCAGCCGGTCGGGACAATCTTGCCGAGCATCGCCGAACTTTTGGGCATCAACCCCAAGGCGCTGGTCTCCAGCGGCGGCGGCGACAACATGATGGGCGCCATCGGCACCGGCAATATAAAGCCCGGTGCGATCACCATGAGCCTCGGTTCCTCGGGGACGGTCTACGCCCATGCCGAACAAGCGAACGTCAGCCCGGATGCCTCGGTCGCGACGTTCTGCTCCTCCAGCGGCGGCTGGCTGCCATTGATCTGCACGATGAACCTGACCAACGCGACCGGCACGATTCGTGATTTATTCGAATTGGATATCGAGGCGTTCAACGCCTTGGTCGCGCAAGCGCCGATTGGTGCCGAAGGCGTGTGCATGCTGCCGTTCCTCAATGGCGAACGCGTGCCCGCCCTGCCTCATGCCAGCGGCAGCCTGCTGGGGCTGACCATCACCAACCTGACCCGTGCCAATCTGTGCCGCGCCGTGGTGGAAGGCACCACCTTCGGTTTGCGTTATGGGCTGGACCTGCTGCGCCAGAATGGTTTACAAAGCCGCAGCATCTGCCTGATCGGCGGCGGCTCGAAGAGCCCGGTATGGCGGCAGATCGTTGCCGACATCATGAATACGCCAGTGATTTGCACCGAACACAGCGAGGCCGCGGCCCTCGGCGCAGCGATTCAGGCCGCGTGGTGCAAGTCTTGGGCAAACGGTCACGAAAACAGCCTGGCGGACTTGTGCGAGCGCTGCGTAAAGCTCGATCTGGCCAGTGAAACCTTACCGATTGCAGAAAACGTGGCGGCCTGTCAGCAGGCCTACGAACGCTATCAACAGCATGTCGCAACCCTTTAAGAGAGCGAATGACTATGTATCTGGTGTGTGGCGAAGCGCTGTTCGATTTCTTCAGCGAAGACGATGCCAGCGGTCTGGCGTCCAAAGTGAATTTCAAGGCAATTGCCGGTGGCTCGCCGTTCAACGTGGCCGTAGGTTTGCGCCGTTTGGGCGTGGACGCCGCGCTGTTCGGCGGGCTGTCGACCGATTACCTCGGCCGACGTTTGCAGCACGTGCTGCAGGACGAAGGTGTGCGCCAGGACTACCTCGTGGACTTTGCCGCACCGACCACGTTGTCGATGGTCGCGGTCGGTGCCGGCCTGCTCGGTGAAAATTGCCGACACCGTGGGGGCTGGTGATACGTTTCAGGCGGCGTTGATTACCTGGTTGACCGAGCAGCAGCTGGATTCGGTTGAAGGTTTGCAGCAACTGAGTCGCGAGCACATTGACGCGATGCTCAAGTTTGCCGTGAGCGCTGCGGCAATGACCTGCAGCAAGACCGGGCCGGAATTGCCTTACCGGCACCAGCTAGAGTTGCGCTGAATTTAATGGCCCCAATGCCTGTCAGTTAAGCCGCGAACCTGTAGGAGCGAGCTTGCTCGCGAAGACGGCAGGACAGTCAACATTGATGTCGCCTGACCTACCGCTTTCGCGAGCAAGCTCGCTCCTACAGGAGTTTCGCTTAACTGACTGGCATTGAGGCTTGCCCGCGAAAGCGATCTAATGGATACAACACCGAAAAGTTGTAACTCACTATCAACCGGGGCTCATCCACACCCTCACGACAAGCGGCACTCCAATCCGGTTAACCATCGCTTAACGCCACGGTCCAAAACTTTACTGGACCGCACGCCCTCAGCCCCGTCTGACGCCCAGTGCGGCAGGTTCGACGCTCTTCGGTCGAACTGATTTCCCCTCTGCACTGGAGACCCACCATGAACATGCGAACATTGCTGATCACCACCGCCCTCGCCTGCACCGCGTTCGCAGGTTTCGCTCAGGCCAACGAGACGTCGTCCTCCCAGGCCGTGCCCTATCACTACGGCATGCCGCTGCATGTGGGCAAGGTCATTTCCATGACCGAACCGTCGACGCTGGATTGCCAAGTAGTCACGGCCAATATGAAATACGTCGATAGCCTCTCGGGCAAGCTTGCGGAAATCACCTACCTGAAATTTTCTGACGCTTGCAGTTATCAGAACTGACAGAGAGTTTTGATTCGGCACTTGGCGGTAGGCCTGTGAGGATTCTGACGCTATGCTCTGGCGTCTCCCTCACTGCCGAAAGGATTCGCCATGCAGTTCTCGTTTCGCACGCTGTCGACGTTCACCGCCGCTCTTTGTTTTTTGCTGGCGCTGGTCTGGGGTTTGATGCCGCAATCGTTACTGGCGATCTGGAGCATCGAGTATTCGTCCGCGGCCGGTTTTGTCGCCAGGCGCAGTGCGGTGCTGTTCGGCGCGTTGGGGGTGATGTTTTATCTCGTGCGGCAGGCACCGCCCTCGGTGGCGCGAAACGCGATGTGCAGCGGTTTTATGGTGGGGTGTTTCGGGTTGGCAGCACTGGGCTTCGGCGAATGGCTCAACGGCCATGCCGGGCCGGGTATTTTGCTGGCGATCCTGGTGGAATTGGCACTGGGTCTGGGGTTTATCCAGACCCGGCGCGTGTCGGTCGAACTGGGTGAAACGGCCGGTTAATGGGCCTTTGACCTTGGGCTGTATGGATGCTCGATAACGTGATGTTCAAGGTCCGAACGCAATTCGACGAGCAGTTCTTTTATCTCCCTACATCCATTGAGGCGCTGGGCGTCTATGCCGGTGACAAACAAATCGAGATGATCCGTTTTGCGATCCGAATACACCTTGACCGTCATCGACAGGTTCGGCGACAGCGTGCATTGACAGCGTTTCGGGAGAAAACTGCTCTCAATGATATTGCGTAGTTCCAAAGCAGAAAGAAACATGGCCACCCTCTCGGTTTGTGAGATTGCCAATCAAAAATCAATGTCGGTTGGAGCTCAAATTGCCCGTTTGCTTCTCTTCCGTGGGGGGTCCTGATTGTTCCAACGTCCAACCGCTTTTCTGTTTCAGCGCTGACTCAGTAGGAATCGTGGCCAGCTCAAGACAGCTACAGCATAAAACATGCCCGGAATTCCGCTCTGCGTCTCGTCGGCAAATCAGGGATTTAGGGTGAATGGCAACACATCGCGTCATGCAAAATGCAAGAAAGGTCTGTTTCAAGGCCTGCATTTTGCAAACACCCCGATGGCGGGTTTGCATTGGGTGAGGACGGCAGTGAGAATACGGCCCATCCATTCAGTATCCGCTGACCCCACACACACGCAAGGAGGCATCATGGGTGCTTTGCCGCTTAACAGGACCGTCGGGCTGATAATTGCCGTTTTGTCGTCGGTCGCCCACGCCGCAACCCTCGAAGACGTCGCGCCATATCCCAAGCCTGATAGCGGCTTTACCCGCCAGGTCATTCATCTCACCCCGCAACAACAGGAAGAGGGTTATGAAATCGAGATTCTGGCCGGCAAGACCCTGACCGTCGACTGCAACCGTCAGCGCCTGGGCGGCATGCTTGAGGAAAAGAACCTTGAAGGGTGGGGTTACCCGTATTACCGGCTGGAAAACGTCATCGGCCCGATGAGTACGCGGATGGCCTGCCCGGATGGCAAGCGCAAAAAGGACTTCGTGCCGGTGGTCGGTGACGGTTTCAGGCTGCGCTACAACAGTAAGCTGCCGATCGTGCTCTACGTGCCCAAGGACGTCGAAGTGCGCTACCGGATCTGGTCGGCGTCGAGCCAAGTCGAGAAAGCCGTTCAGGAATAACCGCACCTGCCCTCACGCCGACACGCCGCTCAACGCGGCGCGTTCGGCCACATGCCGCAAACTGTCGAAATTGATATTAGCGCCGGAATCAATGGCCACCAGGGTCTGACCCCGGGCGCCGGTTCGTGCCACATACTGCTTGATCCCGGCCACGGCCAGTGCGCCGGAAGGTTCGGTGATCGAGCGGGTATCGTCGTAGATGTTCTTGATCGCGGCGCAGAGTTCGTCGTTGCTGACGGTCATTACCTCATCCACGCAAAACCGACAGACCTCGAAACCATGGGCACCGATCTGGGCGACGGCCACGCCATCGGCGAACGTGCCGACAGCTGGCAGCACAACCCGTTCCCCGGCCTGTAATGCAGCCTGTAAACAAGCGGAATGTTCCGATTCGACGCCGATGATGCGGACTTCAGGGCGCAGGTATTTGACGTACGCGGCAATACCGGCGATCAAGCCACCGCCGCCTACCGGAACAAAGATCGCGTCCAGCGGCCCTTGGTGCTGACGAAGGATTTCCATGCCGACGGTGCCCTGCCCCGCGATCACGTCCGGGTCGTCGAAGGGCGAGACAAAGGTGCGACCGGTTTGCCGTGCCAGGCTCAGTGCGTACTCCAGGGCAAACGGAAAACTCTCGCCGTGCAGCACCGCGTCGGCTCCCCGGCTGCGGACACCCAGCACCTTCAATTCCGGTGTCGTGCAAGGCATGACAATGGTTGCGGCAATCCCCAACTCGCGGGCCGCCAACGCTACGCCTTGGGCATGATTGCCCGCCGAGGCGGTGATCACGCCATGGGCCTTCTGTTCATCACTCAGGTGTACCAGCTTGTTATAGGCGCCGCGGATCTTGAAGGAAAAGGTCGGTTGCAAGTCCTCGCGCTTGAGCAGGATCTGATTGCCCAATGCTTCGGACAAGGCCGGTGCCGCTTGCAACGGCGTACGCACGGCGAGTTCGTAAACCGGCGCGGCGAGGATCTTTTTCACGTAGTGCTCAAGCAAGCTCTGCTGGGTAAGGGTGCTGCTCATGGTCGTCTCCTGACGTTGATCGGAGCCCCAGAGACAGAAAGTAAAAACCCGCCTCTAGGGCGGGTTGGGTGCTGCAGTTGTGAGCTAGCCCGCCAGATAAGGAATGGCGGTAATAATGCTTGGCTGGCAGCGCAATACGGTGGAAGTCATGGCTGGAAATTAGCCGGACACTGATGGCAAGTCAATGGCCAATTTTCAACGACCGCTGTAGGCTGGCGATTCACTCATTGTCCCAAGGAAGGAAACCATGAAGTTTGTCGCCCTGCCCCTCACTGCCCTGATCGCCTTCGCCGGCTATACCGTTTCGGTGATGCTGCAGGCCGAGCAGTCGTTGCTCGATTTCGGCATCAGCCTGATGTCGCGGCCCGATACCGCACAGGTGGTGATCGATTTGTACCTGTTGGCGACGCTTGCCGGTATCTGGATGTACCAGGATGCGCGCAAGCGTGGGCAGTCGGGATGGTCGGTAATTCCTTATCTGTTGGTGACGGCGATTTTTGTGTCTGTCGGGCCGTTGTTGTATCTGGTGGTGCGGGGGCTTCAGGAGCGGAGAAATTCCGTTAGCTCAGCTCAAGAGGTCTGATCAGGGAATTGTGAGAAGACGCAGAACCTGTAGGAGCGTGGCTTGCCCGCGAAAAACGATGACGCGTAGTACCTGAAGAACCGCGGTGCATTCTCTTCGCGGGCAAGCCACGCTCCCACAGGATCTTCGTCGCTCAAATTTCTTAATTACTTCAACCCGATCTTGTACAACACACCCTCGTCTTCATCGGTCAGTACATACAAATAGCCATCCGGCCCCTGGCGCACATCGCGAATCCGTTTGTTGAGTTCACCCAGCAATCGCTCTTCGTGAACGACTTTATCGCCTTCGAATTGCAGACGGATCAGTTCCTGACTCACCAGAGCGCCGATAAATACGTTGTGCTGCCAGGCCTTGAAGCGATCGCCGTCATAGAAGGTCATACCGCTGAGGCCCGGGGATTTTTCCCAGACATGGTGCGGGCCCACGGTGCCTTCGGCGGTTTCGCCCTTGGCTTCCGGGACTCGCAAACCGGAGTAGTTGATGCCGTGAGTTGCCAGCGGCCAGCCGTAATTTTTGCCGCGTTCGATGATATTGATCTCGTCGCCACCCCGGGGGCCGTGCTCGTTTTCCCAGAGTGTGCCGCTCCAGGGGTTGAGCGCCGCGCCTTGCGGGTTGCGATGGCCGTAGGACCAGATTTCCGGGCGAACGCCTTTTTGCCCGATAAAGGGGTTGTCCTTTGGCACTTTGCCGTCCGGATGGAGCCGCACGATCTTGCCTTGCAGTTTGTCGAGGTCCTGCGCCGTGGGCCGGTCGTTATTCTCGCCCAAAGTGATGAACAGATAACCGTCGCGGTCGAACACCAATCGCGAGCCGAAGTGCTGACCCACCGAGAGCTTGGGCTCCTGACGGAAGATTACCCTGAAATCCTTGATGCCCTTCAGGTCTTCGGACAATCGTCCGCGACCGACTGCAGTGCCGGCCTTACCACCCTCACCGCCCCCTTCGGCGTAAGACAAATAAACCATGCGGTCTTGCTTGAAGTCGGGCGACAACACCACATCAAGCAACCCGCCCTGGCCCTTGGCCCAGACCTGAGGCACGCCACTGAGCGGGCCCGAGAGTTTACCGTCGGCGCTGATCACCCGTAGATTGCCGGGCCGCTCGGTCACCAGCATCCCTCGGCGATCGGGCAGAAACGCCAGCGCCCAAGGGTGTTCCAGGCCTTTAACGATTGGCGTGAGCTCAAGGGTGCCCTGCTCGCTTTTCAAATCCTGTGTCGGTGCCGCGAAAACGGGCGCCGTGACGGTAAATAACGCGCTGGCATAGAAAGTGGCCAGGAGGGTTTTACGCAGCATGCACGCTTCCTTTTGTCGTCAAAATGGCTGGCAAGACCTCTGTCCTGCCGTTCAACGGTAGTTGCGGTCCGAGTCCCGGGGCGGTGGATTGGGAATGAATTTCGGTTGGCTGGTGGGAGCCGGTCGATCTTGCGGATAGCGATTGCCAATACCGCCGTTATCGAGCGTTGGCGTTCGTGGCACAGGCACCGTGTTTGGCCCGCGGATTACCGGGATGTTGGGCTGGGTGCCTTGCATGCTGTTGGGATTGGCCCGGCGAATCGGGCTGTTATAGGGATTGTTATGGGTGCTGCCCGGCAGGTTCTGTGCCAGCAGCCAGGGCGAGGACGGCGAGGCGGCGTCTGCCAGAGTCAAAGGGCTCAGCACACCATTCAATGCCAGCACGATGATGCCGAGCACACATCGGTTCATGGGATCTCTCCAAATGAGCGTGCAACGTGGATAGCGCCACGCTACGCCCGGACTTCGGTTTTGTTAACTAAAACCTCTTTCAGAAGATGTAACACGAGTTGACTCTGCCACCGATCCGCCCGCAGGACCGGGCCGCCGCCGACTGAAACTTTTGCCCTTGGCCACAGGTCACCTGAACATCAATCGACTGACGAGAGCACGACGATGGCACGGGCAATCTGGAAAGGCGCAATCAGTTTCGGTCTGGTGCACATCCCCGTGGCGCTGGTCTCGGCGACGTCTTCCCACGGGGTGGATTTCGACTGGCTCGATAGCCGCAGCATGGACCCGGTCGGCTACAAGCGCGTCAACAAAGTCACTGGAAAGGAAATCACCAAGGAGCACATTGTCAAAGGGGTCCAATACGAAAAGGGACGTTACGTGGTACTTAGCGAAGAGGAGATTCGCTCGGCCCACCCAGTGTCGACCCAGACCATCGACATTTTTGCCTTTGTCGACAGCGAGCAGATTCCCCTGCAAAACATCGACACGCCCTACTACCTGGCCCCGGATAAACGCGGTGGAAAGGTCTATGCGCTGTTACGCGAAACGCTCAGCCAAACCAACAAGGTCGCCCTGGCCCGCGTCGTTTTACACACTCGTCAGTATTTGGCGGCCCTTATGCCGCTGGAATCCGCCATTGTGCTGGTGAAGCTGCGTTGGCCCGCCGAAGTGCGCAGTCTTGCTCAACTGGAACTGGGCAGTGAAGTGACCAAGCCGGATCTGGCCAAAGGTGAGCTGGATATGGCCAAACGGCTGGTGGAGGACATGAGCGCCGACTGGACGCCCGAGGAATACCGCGACAGCTTCGAAGACAAGATCATGGCGCTGGTTGAGACGAAGGCTCATGAAGGCAAGATCGAAACCGTCGAAACCGTTACCGGTGAAGAGGAGCGCAAGACAGCGGATGTTATCGATCTGACCGAACTGCTTAAACGCAGTCTTGGAGGCAGGGGCGGCGGTAAAGCGGCCAGTAAAGCCAAAACTGCTTCGGAGAAAAAAACCACGAAACGGTCGAGCGGCTGACCGACTGCTGGACATCCATAAGTTATGCGGTGGAAATACCGGCCTCTTCGCGAGCAAGCCCGCTCCCACATTGGATCTGTGTCGTTCGCAGGACCAATGTGGGAGCGGGCTTGCTCGCGAAGGCGTCATACGCCTCACTACCTAATTCAGATCAAAACAAAAATCGCCAGCAACCCGGCAAAAATCGCCCATTTCTGCAGGTAATAGAGGGTGCGATTCCGTTTCTTGAGCGCTTTGCCGCGCAGGCGAATCGTGTAGATCCTGGCGAACAAGCGGTTGATACCACCGACCTTGTCGCCGGCATCGTTCGGCGCGCCCGCCGCCGCCATCACCGTGCGGCTGAACCAGCGATTGAACGCGGTCGCCCAGCGATACTTCATCGGCCGCTCAATGTCACAGAACAGGATGATACGGTTCTGCGCAGTAGTGTTTTCGGCGTAATGAATGAAGGTCTCATCGAACATCACCGCCTCGCCATCGCGCCAATGGTAGTTCTCACCGTCGACGTTGATGTAGCAACCGGCCTCGTTCGGCGTTTCCAGTCCCAAGTGATAACGGTACGAACCGGCATACGGATCGCGGTGACGGACCAGCTTCGAACCCGGCGGCAGTTCGGCGAACATCGCGGCCTTGATCGAGCCGATGCTTTGCACCAGTTCAGTCGTGCGCGGACAAAGCTTTGCGGCCGACGGGTGACTGTCGCCGTACCACTTGAGATAAAAACGCTTCCAGCCACTTTTGAAAAACGAGTTGAAACCAACGTCATCATATTGATTCGAACGTTTGATCTCCCCGGCCTTGAGCAGATTCTGGCCTTCGGCGCGAATCTCTTCCCAATGAGCTTGCAGAGGGCTCAGGTCGGGAAATTCCGCCGGATTGAGGTAAGGCTTATTAGGCGTTTTCGAGAACAGATAAAGGAAGCAATTGATCGGCGCCAGAAACGTCGAGTGGTCGCTTAATTGACGGCCTAATTTGTGGCGCACTTTTCCGCGCAAGTGAACATACGCGACGGAGATGACATAGATAGCAGCAATGATAAGTTTCACGAAAATCGTCACACGTCAGAAGTGAACAAAACGGTGTCCCGATGGCCGTCCTTGAGCCATACCGACGGCCGGCGTCGGTTGAAAGATGGCATTTTAGCCATACTTGTAACTAATGGTTAATCTTCAACTGTGAAAATGCCTCCACGCTACAAGCAGGAAGGATCATCCAACGTGCGCAAACCGACCTCCCCTGTCACCATTCGTCGCATATGAAATCTGGTGAGCAATACGTGGCTTGGGCCTTGCAGAAGCCGGACGTAGCCGTCCCAGAACGACGTAATTCTGACGTGACGGCAATTAAATTAACATTAAGGACTCCAGCGATACGCTTGGTCAGTCACCGGAGATGTAACGTGTCAACTCTCAATGAAATCGCAGCGAACCACGCGAGAATGGCTAAGGCAAAAGAAGAAGAGTCGACCGGACTGAATGAGCGACACCTTCAAATAGTGGGAAGTATCGAAATCCCATCAATTGATGAACAACACATTCCACTGCACCTTATCACCGGAGGGCAGGACAACCACCTCGGACAAGCCGCTGGTTACTTGCTCTGAGTCTCGACCTGATCAGTCGCCAGCTTGTCGCACGCCGTTCAGCGTGCGGCAACGCCAGACTTTCTTACAGTGGGCAGATCACGGCAACTTTTGACGGCAACCTTCTTTCCATTTCAACAACGCCGGCAGGTACTGATACCTTCAAGCGCGTTTATTCCCCTTTGCCCAGCCGACCACCATTAAACCCAGGCCGGGAATCCATAGACCAGGCGCAGTGATAGCGAGACCGCAGATAGCCATTGGCAGCCCAGTCAGAAAAATCGGATTTCGAAACGCCTTATCCATAGCACTCTCTCCTTTAAAGTTTCTTCCAAAAAACCATTAAGCCTGTCGCTGAACGGCAAAGAATCATCGGCACCACTGTGACTCACAGGGGATTGCGTCGTTGTCGCCGTCCATTTTCATTCCCGGGCAATTTTGCAGAAAGTTTTTAGCCTCTGCGCACGAGGTCATCTGCGAACAATATTTGCGCCCATCACACTTGAATGAGGCTGAAACAGGCTTCGGTGCAGTCACGACTACAGAGACTTCTTTAGAGACTTCTTTGGGATTCGATAGTTGAGCTGCAGCCCAGGACTTTAGTTCAGGGGAAAGCTTCCACGCCAACAGACCAACAACAAGCGTCACCAAAATCAGCTTCATTTTGATCCCATCCATGATGAGAGACCGTTTGCGTTCTCATGTTGCCGAGGGAATGGCGGGCGAGGAGCGCGTCTTGGGCGAGAACCAGGGAGCGCATCTGCGAACCGCCAACGCACTCGGAATACCCAGGCCCTGACGAAGAAGAATAGTCCCCTCCTCCATTTTTTGCCGCCACGCGCGACACGGAGAGAGGAATCTGAATAGGTGCCCACCCTGACCAAATGCTGGCCATTCAGCAATCCATCTGAGACACACCTGGCCGGGCAAGCGTTGCCGACTTTACCCAGAGCCACGCCGAGTGTCCCGAACACAACGCCGAACAAAAATAACATTGAGGTGCGTTCCCACGCTCTCCAGGATCCTGGCCATCAGCCAGCCACGGTTTTACGCAAACCGGGGGCCGGACCTTGAAGAAGGGGGCGACACGTTATCGCCCACCGTACAACTGCCGTCACACTTATGCGACAATATGCGCAATGTCTGGCATGAATCCCGCCTTTATTGCCCAACAGCTTGGACACAGCGTCCAGATGCTGCACTCGACTTATGCGCGCTGGTTGAACACTAGCGGTGACTGGGGAGAGATGGAGAGAAACTCCAGAATGTCCCAGGAATGGCCCAAGCGCCCAATGCGCAGCTCGCAACCCATTGATAGGTAAAGTAATTGATCTCCACAGCTAACATCACGATGCGATCTTAACGACGTCGTGAGGTAGTTCTAAGCGCAGCAAAACCGGGCTTTTGAATCGCATAGGGTCGCATCAAAACACCAGACAAAGCATTGAGTGGTATCAAAATTGGTATCCACTCTCTCGTTCCATATGACAATTTTCCTGCATCCCGTAACGCCTTAGGCGCCCCTAACGATTGCCGAAATGAAATATCTCGGAAGACCGCTTTCGGCAGTGGATTCACCTGGTCGATATGTCCTGTGTTGGATTGGGTCTAGCAGTCCTCCACGCCCCGGCCAGACTGGCTAATCCGCTGCGACTTCTTCGCTTTGCAGCAATTTCTAAGTAAGCGCTGCAATTACTGCCTGACAGGGGCACTGCCGGTACTATGCTTGTGTTTTTTCTTGAAAGGAGTCGACGCCATGCTTGGTGATTATTCGCTGCCGGACGTGCTGGAAAGGATCTACGAAAACCAATTGGCTCTGGAGGCGGCCATTATGGAGTTGACCCTGCTGGTTGAGGAGCAAGGGGCGCAGGAAGTGGGCGGAAATGTCCGTGGAGCACTATGGACCATGGGTGAAAATACCGGCCATATCAAACAAGGCCTGGCTCGATTGAAGAAATTGGCACCTTTCCGTGACAGGATGTGAAATGACACCCGTGGCCTGAAAGGACTACCATCCCACCTTTTGCAGCACAGAGCGGCCAAAAACAATCAACCCGCCTTGGCCAAGGTCGTAGTAAAACTTTCAAAGGACGAATAATGAGCGAACTAGTTGAAGACTGTCCAAGATGCCACTCAAAGTCTATAACCTTTGATGTAAAGTCGGACAACTTAATCAGCATACATCATAACTGGCAAAAGTATTTTGAATTGTTCTGCATTTGCCGAGCCTGCAAAAAATCCACGACATTCATGGCATTGCAAAAAAATATAGAGTCTACTCATATATTACAAAATAATACACCCTTCCAAAGCCCCGAAGTACTTAATAGAATTTTCCTAGTAAAGGGCTTTGTCTCCTCAAAAGACGCTGCATCAAAGGCCCCACCAGAATATCTACCTGACAACGTAGAGGCCGCGTTCATTGAAGGCTCCTCCTGCATGGCAATAGGATGCTACAACGCCGGAGCTACAATGTTCCGGCTATGTTTAGATCTCTCAACACGCGCAATGCTTCCCGAAACAGACGAGGCTGGATTAAATAATAAAATCCGCCGTAATTTAGGTTTCCGATTGCCATGGCTATTTGATAACGGTCGCTTACCAGAGGCACTGCGAGACTTGTCTTCATGCGTAAAAGACGATGGAAATGATGGCGCACATGAGGGCACACTAAGCGAGGCGGATGCACAAGATCTCTCTGAGTTCGCATTCATTATGCTTGAACGAATATATACGGAACCCAAGCGTATCGAAATTGCAAAACTGAGGAGGCAGGAGCGCCATCAATAGTGATCAATAATCTGCCTACCTGTTTGCGTTTACATTTTTCACATAGGCCTGGCACGCCGCCAACGCTATCAATCCCTGGTCGCCGGTATCGATGATTCCGACAATCCGTTGAGCATGCGCTGGGTCAATTCGGGCACGCGCTCCTCCATGAACCACGCCGCCGGCGCCGGTATTGGCTGGCACTGAACAGCCACCGGCTGAATCGAATCGCCAGTGACTGTCGCTCCAATCCAGGCACGACCCACAGACACCGAAGGGTCTATTTTGCGCTCTGCACACTGCAACCTATTCCATATATCCTTGCCTCAGGTAATCTAAGACCCTCGCTTCTTTATGACAGGGATGGAGAACAGAATGCCCGTACCAGGTGAAACGCTCTTAGGACAGATGTGGATTACGCTCGCCGAGAAGGGAATGGGCAAGCTGCTCAAACCTTGGCAAGATCTTCGGGAAAATCGCGCCAGTAATGCAGGGCGGCGCCACGAGATCTTGATGCTTGCGCAAGCTAAAGTTGACGCTGAGGAAGTTCTGGCAGGGCGCAAGCTATATCGCCCGGATGGACTCTTGATTAATACAGAGTTCGAAAACGCTGAACATGGCAATTATGTCCAGCTAGAGGATGGACGCGTCGAACCTACTATTACCCTACTCCCTGAATTATCTGCCTCTCGAATACAAGCCGAAGCGATTCGCCAAGAAATAAACCAAACCAAAGCAATAATTTTTGCAGAAGAGCAGCTTGCTAACGACACTCAAGATCCACCCGCAGAAAAAATTGATGAAGACTGGCTCCACTCTTGGCGTGATCATGCAGGGAAAACTTCAAATGAAGATATTCAGAAGCTATGGGGTAGTGTTCTTGCTGGAGAGGTGAAATCTCCAGGATCGTACTCGCTCAGAACTCTTGAATTCTTGAAAGGCCTATCGAAGCAGGAAGCCGAACTGATCGAAGGTATCGTCCCCTTCGTCATTAATTCTTCATACGTTTGGAGGAAGTTTGAAACTCTAGCGCAGGAAGGCATCTCTTACCAACAATTACTTCAACTACAAGAGATCGGATTACTAGCTGGAGCTGATAGCGCCTATCCGAACCTACGGTTCACCAGCCTTAAACCCAACGAATATTTTCATTCTTTTGTATCCCACGGGAAAGTAGTAGTAGCCACGCACCCAGAAGTATTTTGCAACATTGAAATTGAGATGATCAAGCTTACAGCTATCGGCCAACAAGTAATCAGACTTGCAAGCCACCCCTGCAATATGAGCTATTTTAATGCCTTTGGCAGAAATATTAGTGAAATGGGATACGACGTTGAAATGGGTGATTGTATAGCTCGCCCTAACGGTATTGAGCTCATGAATATGAGCCCCCTCCGCTACTAGCTTGTAGGTATTCCACGCCAATTGTGTTGGAGCACTAATAAAAAAAGCCCTACAGCGCCAATTTCGGACCTTGTCGCTGCTATGCTTGGGCTAGTATTCAACGCGCCACCAGAAGGCTGTTAAGGAGATATAGGAATATGGCTGAATCGGCAGTGGCGGAATGGACGCTGGAGGGTGTGCTAGAGGAGATGAAGCACATTCACGGTACAATGAAAGATCGACAATTTGCGTTCATTCTCGGTGCCGGTGCCTCGTTCACCTCAGGTATCCCTACAGGTCAGGATCTAGCCCGGAAATGGCTGGCGGACCTGCATCTGCGCGAATGTGCGGATGCCATTTCTTTGCATCAGTGGATTGCTGATTGCGGCATCGGTGATGGCGAGCTGAGTTGGCATACGGCGGCGCAACACTATCCGCAAATTTTCGAACGAAGATTTGAAGGAGATCGTGAAGCGGGATATGCCGAGTTAGAGGCCGCGATGGAAGGAAAATCGCCTAGCCTAGGCTATTCGCTGCTTGCCGAGATCATCCAACACACCCGCCATAAAGTAGTAGTTACGACTAACTTTGACAACTTGGTAGCTGACGCACTCGCAATGCATGCCCATCAGTCTCCGTTGGTAGTTGCCCACGAATCTCTAGCTGGATTTGTGCGCCCCCAAATGCGACGTCCACTTGTTGCTAAGATACATCGTGACCTGTACTTGCATCCCATCAATGATCCGGTCGGGGTTGCAACGATGGAACAAGGATGGAAAATAGCGTTGAAAAAACTATTTCAGTATTTCACGCCTGTAGTTGTGGGATACGGTGGCAATGATGGAAGCCTAATGGACATGCTAATGGGGTTAGAGGCAGGAGACATTGCCGGCCGTATGATCTGGTGCTTCCGCGAAGGTTCCCCGCCGCCCGAAAAGGCAATGAGTGTATTGAATAAACATCGAGGGATTCTTGTTAAAATTCCTGGCTTTGATCAATTCATGCTTCAACTAGCTGCCAAGCTAGTGACTAACTTCGACGTGGCGGAGATCGCGGTACGGACAGCACAATTAGGCCAAGAAAGGGCAGACCGCTACCGTGACCAAGCAAACAAACTTACCGAGGACTCTGTGCACGGATCACCAGCTGAACAACGGGCTGGCGAGGTATTGACCAAATCTGTGCGCCTTAGCCGGAGTTGGTGGGCATGGGACCTTAGAGCCAAGGCCGAACAGGATATCGGAGAGCGCGGCCGTATTTACTTGGAAGGCACTAAGCGTTTTCCTACCAGCGCAGAACTCGCCGAGAACTACGCACTATTTTTGAAAAATTATACTAATGACTACGATGCCGCTGAGGCGATGTTCCTAAAGGCCATCGAGCTTGAGCCGTCCGACCCAACTTATAATGGAAACTACGCGTCTTTTTTGGAACATCAGCGTAATAATTACGATGCAGCCGAGAGCCACTATAAAAAGTCAATCGAATTAGACCCTGACAACACAACCAACTTAGGTAACTACGCAACCTTTCTGTTCAATATACAAAAAGACTTGAACACGGCGTTTGTGACGTACAACAAGGCTATGGAGCTCAACGAAAACGACGCGACTAACACCGGCAACTATGCGATGTTTTTGGAACGTCATACCCAAGAATACGAAGCAGCCGGGGCAATGTACAAAAGGGCGCTGCAGCTCGACCCGACCAACGCAGCCTTCACCTACAGCTATGCTAACTTCCTATCGAGACAATGCGGTGACCACGATGCAGCTGAAGTAATGTACAAGAAGGCAATTGAACTCGCCCCATCACATGCAGACTATACTGCTCAATATGCGAAGTTTCTGGCCGACCAACACAAAAATCACGACGCAGCCGAAGAACTGTATAAAAAAGCGCTCGAGCTAGACCCCAAGAACGCAAACAATATAGGTAATTACGCAAAATTCTTGGAGCATCAGCGCGAAAAATACGACGCGGCTGAAGAAATGTACAAGAAAGCGTTCGAACTTGACCCTGACGACGCAGATGTTAGAGGCAACTATTCCAGTTTTTTAGAGACTCATAGAAAGATACCTATGAAGATATAGTCAGCATTTAAACAATGCATCTGATTGAAAAACAGACACAATTGGCCAATTCTAGATCAGATAACAGCGAGTCCAACACAAATTTTATTCCCCTTAAGCATCCTTGTTATCAGTTTTCAAAGCTGATAACAAGGGTTCGATTCCCTTCATCCGCCCCAATATTTTCAAGGCCTCCAGCCTACCGCAACAATCTTAGGTGTCTGTTTAGGTCTCCGTTTCCAACTTTACGGACAACCCGCCCCGGGCAACTGCCTTGACTTGAAGCTCACCTTGCTCCGCCGCACACACCAAGCCTTCCCTAATTGCTCAGCTTGGGTTGCAGGACCACCCGAGCCAGTATCACCAGGATGCCCAGGACACCGTAGGCTGCAGGTGGCAGTACCGCCTGCAACTGAGGCAGCATCTGCTCAGCAATACCCAGCGCTGCAATCGCACCGCCAGCCTGAACGCTGGACATTTTCAACGCGTCTTTCCAATTACTAATCAGTTGCATATTTTGTTGCCTCGGTTGGTTGAGAAAGGTTCAGGCCAGCGCCTTCTGCGCGACCTGATAAAACACAAACTTCAGTACCGCGGGGCTCACGGCACATCCTTGAAGAACACGTGGCGCCCGAGTGCCAGCGTCTGTTTGGCGCCTCTCACCCAGACCGGTGGCTTGGGCATGGTGGTTGCGTAGTAATGAGTGGCACCGCCGGTGGGATCCGGCACCTTTCCATCAATTACCTGGTCAGCGGCAATGCGCGCCTGCGCGAACTCGCGGAAGGGAATCTGTTTCACGCCACTCAGGCAGGCGAAGTTCGGGTCGTTCTTGTTCCAGCAACTGAACTGGTAGGGCTTCTGGCACACACCGGCATAGCCCTCGCCCCACCAGGACTTGGCCTTGCCATCGTTCACACGGTTACGGATAGCCCAAGCTACGGCGATCTGGCCGGCCAGGCTTTCACCGCGACCCTCACCCCACAGAGTGCGCGCGAGGATGTCGCGGTCCTTTTCTGTATCAGTCATTACTTATCTCCAGACAAAAAAAGCCCGCGGCTGGGCGGGCGTGGCAGTTATGGGTTAAGGGCTAGAGCCCGATGTAAATGTCATGCACCTCATGCAGCGCAGCATTGGCGGTGTTGTAGAAAAACAGCCCCGCTGAAACCTTTTCCTGATTCGAGACACCGTCGGTGTACTCGACCGATAGGCCATTGCACGTCAGCACAATAAGCCCTTCATCGAAGGTCACTTTCAGGTCATAGAATTGGCCGATAACCGGGGTAAACGGCGCGGTCCTTGACCGAATCCCACCCCCTACTGCATCACGTTCCTGAAGCTGAATCCCGGTATTCCCCAGCAGAGCCCGCCAGTGGGCGCCATTGCTGGACGTCATGCGGAACACCATCCCAACGTATCCGCCCGTTTCGCCCCACTTCACACGGACCATGATTTGACCTTTAACCCCGGTCCCCATGCTGGTGATGCCCACAGCCCCCAGCGGGCCGGTCACGGCCGTCATCTTTGCGCAGCCATCCGCGACAGCGACCGCCGCCGCCGCGCTCCAGGTGCCGCCTGGCACGATCAGATTATTTTCTACCGCGCGCCCGGAGAGCACGCCGCTATGGTCGGTAAACGTGTCCGTGATTTTCACCAGGTCAGGCCGGATCAGGTTCGGGTAGACCTCTTCCCATCGCGGGAGATTGGAGTTTGCCGGGACAATGCCGGCACGTAGGATTTGTTTCATTTCAGGCTCTCCCGAGGCATACGTAGGCAGCGACCGAGGCCATGCAGCGGCCCATGTCGTTAAGGTCTTGTTGAAGAAAGTGAAGGTCGTAGGTGTCCGCTTTAACCCGGCCGGCCTTGACCGCCGCCAGGCCACCGGTCCAGCCCATGTAGATGTTCGGCACGTTGGCACAGAGGTCCATCTGCGCCGCGCGGATTTGCTGGAATCCGGTCGTGTCGCCGGTGCCATCCATGGCCAGGCGCCGCATGATGAAAGGCAGCTTGGTGCGCTGTAGGCCACTCTGGAAATAAGCCAGCATGCCCTGGACGGCCGTCTTGTAATCCGCCGCCGTGATGCTGCCGGTAGAGCCCGCCGGGTTGTCGATGTTTTGCGCGTCACGCTCGCCGCCGCCGCCGAGCAATCCGCCCATCTGCCACATGATGCCGGCGCCATCCAGGGCGGCGAAGGTCGCCTGCACGCGGCTCAGCGCGGTCACTCGCAGCGTGCCGCCAACGTCCCAGTGATTGGTCGCACCGAAACTGGTGAGCGCCGCCCCGGCGGTTTGCGGCGTGCCTCCCACTGCGGCGGGCACGAAGACACTGCCGAAGCCGGTCAGCTCATAAAACCGCTGGGCGAAGGCTGGCCAAGCTGAGCCGGTGTTGGTCGTGGTGTTAACCGGGTCGGCCAGCGGCAGTAAGGCCCCATCTTTCCACATATACCCCATCCCCACAGGGAGGGCCGGCGACTCGGCATTGTTGCCACGCCCGTCCTCGTTGCTCTGATTGGGGATCAGCCACACGTAATAGCCGGTCGGCACGACAAACTCAGCCGGCGGGAAAGCCGACAAGGCGTAATTGGTCATGTCCTTGCCGGCACCCACCACCTGCAGCACGCGCAAATTCCCGTCTTCATCGGTCATTACTTCGATGTAGTCGGGATAGAGGCTCGACGTGAACTCAGAGACTGCCAGGATGCCGGCATCCAATAGTGCGGCGGACTTGATCGGCGGATAGGCGGAAGAAGCCACGTTTGCGGTTGCCGCATAAGACACCGGATCTTGCCCGGGATCTTGCGAACTCAGCACCCTCACGTTGCCGTCTGCATCGACCATGACATCGACAACGGTATCGATCCAGTCATATACCTCTAAAGGCGTAAGGCCGAGCGATGGCACGATGCCCTGCACAAAGGCCGGGCTCGCCTCATCCAAAATATGCGTTGAGACGGTGGCATCAATCCGCTGCCACAGCGTTCGACTAATTTTAGGATCACTGCTACGGGCATAGAATTGTTGCCCATTGGCCATCAGGGCACGACCCGCCGCCTCAGAGTCATGAACCCGACCATCCGCCATCTGCCCACTCAGTTCAGCAACGGCGTTGGGAATCGCCTCGGCATGCAACCGTGCTTGCTTGGCCAGCGAAGGCACAAACCCCGCTTCAGTCACCACATCGGTCATTGCATCGTTATGAATATATTGATGCTGTTTTACCGAAGCCGCCTGCGAGCGCTGTGCCGCTTCCGACAACTCCCCCGCGTAGCTCTCCAGCGCTGCTATATCGGTCATTCAGTTTTCTCCAGGCAATAAAAAACCCGCCGAGGCGGGTACGCGGGTTTCAACAGTTACTTATGAAATGCCTGGCAACTCATACTCGACCGTCGTCGGCAGGCCGTTTTCGCCTGCGGCTAGCTTCTTTCTCTGTTTCATGATGAGCACCATCAACTCTTCATGCCTCTCATCAGTAATGCCCACAGCATCGCTAGGAACATTCCCGTCAGGTACAGACGTGTGAAAAAATGTATTCAGTGATGCGCTGTACGAATAGCCCATGATCAATTCCCCTTCGCAAGCCAGTCGTATTGAGTGAAGGTATTACCTCCAGAGTTCGCGATAGTTACCGAGAAGCGGTCAGAGCGCAGAATTCGGACCTCGTTACCTTCGTTAGGCTGGTCTTCGTGGTTTGTCAGCTGCACCATCCGGCAAGCCGACGGGAACGCGACCGGGAACCAAATGATTTGCTCACCCGCCCCC